>JAZNWM010000105.1:0-14026 GCA_045593345.1 Eubacteriales bacterium | reverse complement strand
ACCGGCAACACCGGCAACGGTGGCGACGACGGCAGCATTATTACATCGCTTACCGCTACCGAGGACTCTACTTCTCTTAAGATCGGCGAGTCCATCCTTCTTACTAACTTCTATGAGATCAAGGGCTCCTCTACTCTCAGTGCAGCTCAGAGAGCCTGCACCTACGAGTCCAGCAATCCCGACGTTGTGAAGATCAACGCCAAGAGAGCCGAGGCTGTTTCCTCCGGTACCGCGACCATTACCGTTACCTCTAACGTGGACAATACCAAGACCTGCTCCTTTACGGTCGTGGTTGCGAGAGTCTTCATCGACAGAGATCTTACTATGGTTCCCACCGAGGACGATTTCTCTAACGAGTGGAATGAGGAGGCACAGACCGGCTCCTTCAGAACCAGCTCGGGCATTACTAATTTCTATTACATATCCGACATCTGCTCTACCCAGTGGTACGTTGAGTCCGAGATCACACTTCACGGCGTTAACTTCGACGACAGATGGCCCAAGATCGGTATCGTTGCATCCGGCAAGAACTCTGACGGCGTAGAGACTATGGTTGCTTTCTTCCTTAACGCATCCATCGGTCTTAACGACAGCTACGATGAGAACGGTAATCTTGTAAAGGCACCCGATAACAATAACTGGAACGAGTTCGGCGTTTGTGAGGTTGCACAGGGCAAGCATTGGGCTTGGGAGGCAGGCATTCCCAACACCTTCGCAAGACATCACGATTACGCTTGGAACACCGGCGATGCTACCATTACCTTTGGCACTACCTTTAAGCTTGGTGTTGCACGTGACGGTGCGAACTTCCACGTATACGTAAACGGTAATTATATGGGCTCCTTCCAGTTAAGCTCCGAGCTTGATATTCTCTACGAGGACGGTGCTCCCATCGCAAGCAACGTTGGCTTCTACCAGTTCAGCAGCGACGTTACCTTCTCTAACTACATCGCTACCGCAGACGCTGAGGAGGTTGCAAAGAAGATTCCCGAGACTCCCGTTTACTGTGATTTCCTTGAGGATTAATTTTCCCTCGAATAAGCAGTGATTTTTTTAAAAAGCAATTCTGACGTGTTAAAGCATTCGGCACCGGCGAAGATGAGCAAAAGGTTCGTCTGCTGTGTGATCGATATGGTGCTGGTGGCGTTGGTGGCGGAGATCATCTTTATGGGGCTTCTTCAGATAACGAGAAGCACCCCTGCCTATACCAACGCTACCGCTGCCATAAACGAGGAGATCGAGTATTACGAGAGGCTGACCGAGCAGACGCACATCGTAGAATACGTGGAGGGCGAGAGAGTCGCCACCGACGTTACCGTGCTTAAGAATCTCTGTCGGGCAATATGCCTCTCCTATCAGGTCTTCGGTAATAATCAGCAGCCTGATTTCAGCTTTGACGCGAGTCACGACGTAATGAAGGGCGGGGTACATTCGCCCGAGAACGATAACGTGGCGTATTTTTACACCCGCTATCTGAAAAACAATCCGTCAGTAAGCGTTCAGACGGAGGATGATCTGTTCGCAATTTATAAAAGGGCATTTGGAGATGACGCACAGTTTATGTTTACCTTTAATAAGGAGGTAAGCGAGCTGCCCGTTCTTAATACCCAGGTGGCATATTATCTTTTCCACTATCTTTTTACAGACTCATCGGACAGCATCGGCCAGACGGGTGCAACCTACTATCAATCCTATTATAACGCTTATTCTAATATGCTCGAGGAGGCAGAGCTGCTTATTCTGAACAGCGAGCCATATTATTCGACTCGCTACCTCAGATACAGACAGGCGTACTGTGCCGAGGCAAGATACGTAAATATCACGCTTGTTATCTCGATAATTCTGGCCTGCCTTATCGTACTGCTCGTACCGAAATATCTGTTTGGCGATGGCAGGACGGTTGGCTACAGGCTCCTCGGACTCGGAGTGTTAAGGACGGACGGCAGCAGGATCGAGTGGTACGTTCCCCTTGTAAAGACGCTTGCTGCTGCGGTCGGACTCATTCCTATCGCATTTATACTGTATTTGTTCCCACCCTTCAGCGGTGGATACGAGGCTATGTTCGTGCCCGTGACTGTTGAGTCAAGGATTTCTCTGGCTATCACGGTTCTGGTAATTTCGGTTATCGGGGGCATAGTAAATGCCTTTGGCCTCTTTACGAACAAAAGGCAAAACTTAATAAATCTTATCTTCGACGACCTTGTGCTTGATTCCAACCGTCCCTATGAGGGCGAGGAGGAGAGCGTAAGGCAGGGAAGAGATTACTGAAAGGAAGGGTAAAAATGAAAATCCTTAGAACAGCTTTGCTTAAGGTCATCAGTCTGTTGATGATCCTTTCGCTGATGATCGGCATTGTTGGATGCAGACCCAACAATAACAACAATAATGATAACAACGGCGGTAATACTCCCAGCACCGACAGCATCGTTGACGACCTTCCCAGAGATGAGAACGGCGAGTTTGTCGTTGATTATCTTGAGAACGTTCAGCTTAATCTCTGGAGCGTTATCGGTATTCCCGACCAGGAGGTTCTTCTGGATCTCGTTAAGGAATTCAACAAGGAATATTCGGGCATTATCGAGGTTGTAGTAACCTCTGTAGGTCACTACGATTATTACAACGCACTTGATACTACCTATGCAAACGACTATGGCAATTTCCCCGACGTATGCCTTATGCATAATGAGAAGAACATTGAGTATGCACTCAAGGGCTACTTCTATCCTATTGACGAGCTTATCACCAAGACGGGCGTTGGTATTGATTTTGCGAATGCATACGATAACATCGAGAAGACCACTATTCACGATGGCAAGCATTACGGTGTTCCCGTTGATGCACACGGCTATCTCACCCAGATAAGACAGGACATCATCAAAAAGAACGGTCTTGGCTTTGACGGCAACACCCGCTTTGCCCCTCAGTCCTATGAGGAGTACGTTAGCCTGCTCGAGGAGCTTGATAAGCTTGCGAAATCGGGCGAGCTCTGGGTAAGAAATATTAACAAGGGTCAGGATCACAGCTGGTATCAGCTTAAGAACGGCAACCCCGCACTCGGTACGAATGCTATCGTTACGTCCGAGAATTTCTCTCCCAGCTTCCATCACTCTGAGGAGAGCGATGATCTTACCGCCCTTTACGTAAACGGCGGCTCGCTCCTTGACGAGAACGGCAACGTTGCCTTCCACAAGAACGCAGGCTTCGTTAAGTACGTTACCGATAAGGTAGAACGCTTCAACTCCGGTCTGTACGGCGACGGTAACAAGGAGGAGGATTTCCCTCTTGGCAAGACCGTATTCTTCTCCGAGGGTCCCTGGCAGGCGGCTAACACCTATAGCTTCCTCTGGAATCATAAGGAGCTCTCCAATGCTAATAACCTCGGCGTGACCGAGGAGGATGCAAACGATCCCGTATATCAGAACCCCTATGCAGTAGCCCGTCCTTATTATATGGCGGCAGAGGGTGCTCCCGCAGAGACCGCATCCAAGTGGTACGGCAACGGACACGTTATCACCCTTACCAAGAAGATCACAAGTATGCAGAAGGCGGCAGCCGCTCTTATCTTTGCAGAATGGCTGACACAGGGCAAGAACGATGACGGCGAGTATAACCTCGTTGAATGGTGTAAGGCCGGACATCTTCCCGCTTGGAAGAACGTTTACGAGTCGGAGGGCTACACCGCAGCCGCATCCAAGAATATGACTCTTACCGCTATGGGCGATCCCGCGGACGTTATTGCTCTTGAGAGCACACAGTACGCTACCGTGCTTATCAACGGTCTTCGCGAGGCGGTCACAGGCGTTCAGGGCGAATATCTTTCCACCAACGGCTGTACGGTTGATAAGGCAAAGGAGATTCTGGAGCAGTCGGGACAGTCGACTCAGGCTGCCCTTGACCTTTTAAAATTCGGAATAAAATAGGAATAATTCTATGGAAAAAACAATTGTTTTAGAGGAATATGCCAAGCAGAGATCAAAACGGAATGAGCTGTTCAAAAAGTACGGCATCACCGCGGTATTTTTGCTTCCGTATCTTACGGCGTTCATAGTATTCTTCGTGCTTCCGCTATTTTACGGTGTATATATTTCCTTGACGAACTTTCAGTACGGAAAGCCGGGCGTGGAGACCTTTAACGACTTTGCCTGGTTCAAGATGCTTTTTGACAGCTCCTTTATGCCCGGCATCTTCAACAGCTTCTGGCTTTCCTTCCTTCATACCTTATTATTCTCGGTAATAATGGTTCCTATCGCAATAATTCTGCCTCTGGCACTTGCGATACTGATCAATCAGAAGCCGGCGGGATATAAGCTGTTCAGGGCGTTGATCTATATGCCCTCCATCGTTCCCTTAACGGCGGCAGGCACTATCTTCACCCTTCTGTTTATGCCGAAGGCACAGCACGGTCTTCTGGCCGAGTTCTTCGGCGTGGAGATAAAGTGGTTTATGGACACCTGGTTCTCCTTTAATCTGTTCGGCCAGCAGGTTGAGATCGCCTACGCCTGGATCCCCATATTCTTTATGTGTTTATGGGGCGGCTGGGGAGGCAACTTCATTATTCTCAGTGCCGGACTTCAGAACGTACCGAGGCATCTGTACGAGGCGGCTGACATCGACGGCTGCTCGCCGATGCGTAAGATTATGAACGTTACCATTCCGGGAATAAAGCCACAGCTGGTTCTGTGCCTGTTCACGACCATTCTCGGCTATCTCGGTCTTTACGGACAGAATTACGTGCTGTCCGCCGGCGGCCCGACTATTGCTGCAATAGCAAGCATGCCGGCAGGAGGAAAGACCTCCACGATTATGTATTTCATTCAGGACATAGTAGCGAACAACCTGACCTTTAAATCCAGTCTTTACGGATTAGGTGCTGCGGCGAGCCTGGTTTACGCATTGTTTGCCGGAATAATCTCCGGTATTCAGATGTATATGACCAGGGAGAAGAAAACGGGTACAAAGATTTCGGAGGCATATAACAAATGGCACGAAATAAAATAACCTTAGAACAGTACATAGGCTTCCGTAAAAAGCGGATGTTCGGAGAGAAGAGAAGAGTCAATATGGCGAAGGTGTTTTCCTTTGTCTTTCTGACGCTGTTCTGCATAATCTGGCTGTCACCCTTCCTGATTATGTTCTTCGGCTCCTTAAGAGGCTTTACCGATACTATGCTCTATCCCAAGGAGCTCTTTTATCCGCATAGCGGATACACCCTTGAAAACTACGAGATGCTTCTCCTCGGCAAGCTGCCGGAGGGAATAGGACAGGTCAACGCGGTTCAGGATTACAAGATCGGCACCTGGTTCCTTAACAGCTGCTTCAGTGCAATTGGCGGAACCCTGCTGTACCTTGCCGTAGCGTCTATGGCCGCATACGCCTTCACCTTCATAGATTTCAAGTATCGCAACATTCTGTTTGCGGCAATAATAGCCTCGATGGTAATTCCCGGTGCTGCTACCGCCGTAGGTAATCAGTCTATGGTATATTCTATGGGACTTAACAGATCGCTTCTCGCTCTGATAATTCCCGGACTTGGCGGCGTATACGGAATGTATCTTATCAAGACCTTCTTCGAGTCTATACCGAAGGATCTTATTGAATCGGCTAAAATGGACGGATACAGCAACTTCAAGATCTTCTACAAGATAGTATTGCCTCTCGGCAAGACGGTTCTGTTCGTTCAGGGACTCTTCGGCTTTATGGGTGGCTGGAACGACCTTATCTGGCCCCAGATGCTGTACGGAGCGAAGGATACCGATCTTTGGACGCTTCAGGTCGGTATGGCCTACATCATCAACAATACCAAATCCAGCAATCTGATTGGTACGGCGTTGGCGGGCGGTGTGATCTGCCTTCTGCCCGTGTTGGTAATGTATATAATTGCACAGGATAAGATCATCGAGGGTATGTCCAGCAGCGGAATTAAAGGATAATAGGGAGTGATAAAATGGCTAATACAGATAACAGGCCTGTTGACGGCGGTATGGAAATACCCGTCAGAGAGGCAGGCAAAATATTAAAGCAAAGCGGAAATAAGATATCTAACAGCGAGGTAGACGCCTTCGTATCTCTGAAGGACATAAACAAGATTTATCCCAACGGCGTTCAGGCGGTCTACGATTTCAATATCGATATTTCCGAGAAGGATTTTATAGTTCTGGTAGGTCCGTCGGGCTGCGGTAAGTCTACGACTCTCCGTATGATAGCAGGCCTTGAGGACATTACCAGCGGTTACTTATATATTGATAAGGTTCTTTCTAACTATACAAGCAGTAAGGATCGCGATATTTCAATGGTTTTCCAGAATTATGCGTTGTATCCGCAGATGACGGTCTTTGACAATATCGCATTCCCCCTTCGTGCCCGTAGATTCAGAAGACCTATGGAGGCTACCGTCACCAAATCCTACGCCCAGGCCCTTTCGGTTCTTGAGAACCGACTTGATGAATTCAACGAGGCACACAGGGCGGCTAAGGATAAGGCACTTAATTACGGTACGGTCGTTGAATACGTTGCGACCAGGCTGAAGATAAGCGACGGTGCAGCGGCTCTTCTTTGCAAGGCAAATACCTCGGATATCAAGGGCTTTAAGGAAACCGCAAAACTCAGAACCGAGAAGGAGAGGGAGAAGCTTGCTGCTAAGGGATATACCGTTGACTCGGAGTACAGACTCCTTAAGGACGGTGCTATCCAGTACCATCAGGTAAAGATGAGCAACGAGGAGATCCGCTCAAGAGTTTTCGAGGCGGCGGAGATACTCGACCTCGGTCCCTATCTTGACAGAAGGCCGAAGGAGCTGTCGGGCGGTCAGATGCAGCGTGTTGCACTTGGCCGTGCTATAGTAAGAAATGCGAAGCTCTTCCTTATGGACGAGCCGCTCTCAAACCTGGATGCCAAGCTGAGAGTACAGATGCGTTCGGAGATCGTAAGGATCCACGAGCAGATCGGTGCCACTACCATCTACGTTACCCACGATCAGACCGAGGCTATGACTATGGCTACCAAGATCGTGGTAATGAGCAAGGGATGGGTACAGCAGATCGGTACTCCCAAGGAGATTTATTCAAGCCCCAAGAACATCTTCGTGGCTACCTTCATAGGCTCGCCTGCGATGAACGTTTTCGATGCGGAGTATGACAGCGGCAAGCTTGTTTTCCGAGGCGGATACGAGGTTTCGCTTTCGGATGAATACGTGAAGCGGCATAACGCTTACTACGAGGCTAAGATCCTTGATCTCAAGAGGATGCTTGATACCCCCGACTTCAAGAAGATGCACGCACTGAAGCTGCTTGACGGTATTCTCTACAAGGAGGCTGACTCCGATGCGGCTGTTATTTCGGCTGCTCTTGACGAGATAATCTCTATTACCGACGGTACCGAATGCTGCGGTGAAATAAAGGATCTCGTTGAACAGTATAGAGCAGAGGGCATCAAGGACAGAAATTCCGACAAAAAATGGCTGCTCAGAATCCGCGAGCCTCTTCTCAGCTTTGAGAAGATACCTGCCGAGGATATCGGTATGCTTCATAATGCTCAGGTGTTCAGTAAGGAGGAGATAGTCGTTGACAATACTCTTTACTATCAGAAGCCTAAGAAGAACAAGAAGCCCGTAAAGTCCAACGTTAACCTTAATTCCACCGATATTGAATTCGTTAACAATCTTTACGAGGTGGCTACAACTCTTCTTGACAGATGCGAGAGAGCCCTTGCGGGCAGACATCCTATCAGAGTGGGTGTCAGACCCGAGGACATCGTTCTCAATTCAGAGTTCGTCGGCAACAAGACCGACGGCTTTACCGTTAATTCCAACATCGTGGAGCTTCTCGGCAGCGAGCTTCTTGTTCACTCCGAGTTTGCAGGAGCAGATATTGTGGCTAAGATTTCAACCAACGTATTGATCAAGCCTCACACCGACGTCGAGCTTGCCTTCAATAAGGATAAGATCCTTATCTTTGACGACAGCTGTGGCGACAGAATCTGATAGGAGGCTTATTATGCGTAAAATCATTTGTGCTTTATTGATAATTATGATGCTTTTACCGATCTTATCCGGATGCGGAAGCGACTATCCCGAGAGCGTGGAGTCGAAGCTTCAGGACGGTGTTGATTACGTAGACCACGCCTCTACCTATGACGGTGAGGGACTCAGCTACGACGAGTCTATGTGGTACGTTAACACGCTTGACAAGGTTCCGCTGCCCGATCCTCACGTGTACGTTGAGGGAGATACCTATTATATTGTTGGAACGAGTGACAGAGATGGCAGCGTTATTGATTGCTACACCACAGAGGACTTTGTCACCTACGAAAGACATACCGAGATTTACAATCCGAAGCTTTACGGCGGCTGGGAGGCTACCAAGGCGGATATTTACGCCCCCGAGCTTTATTGCTTCGGCGGTATCTATTATATGTACTACAGTGCTAAGGACAGCAGCGGCATAAGACGCAACAGCGTTGTAGTTGCCGACAATCCCTTAGGCCCGTACGAGCCTCTGCAGAAGGGAAGCGTAAACGGCCTTGCCGCACCCGTATTCCTCGACCAGAATAAAACCTACGACGTTCTCGACATTACCGTTTTCGTTGATGACGACGGCCAGATGTATATGTATTACAGCGTGGCAAGCAACGAGAATCAGCACATTGTCGGCGTCAAAATGAAGAATCCCTACGAGGTGGATTGGTCTACATATACCAGAATCGTGGTGCCCGGTGCACTAAATTCTACGCTGACCGTTCTGAAGCCTCTTACCTGGGAGATGTTCAGAGAGGGATTGCCTATTGCCGAGGCACCCTATATGATCAAGTCCGAGGGTAAGTATTATATGACCTACTCGGTAAACGGATGCTGGAACAAGTATTACAACGTATGCTATGCTGTATCCGACTCGCCCCTCGGCAATTATGAGAAGCCCTATGCATCGGACGGTATGTGGACAAATCTGTTCCTCGGCTACCCCGGCACGAAGATGGCAAGCTCCGACGTCTATAACCAGTGGTCGGGCTTTGCCTCGGGCACGGCACATCATTGCTTCTTCAATATCGGCGATCAGCTGATGATAGGCTATCACGCTCATCAGAACCGTGATAGTAATAAGGGCTATACCAAGAGGTATTTTGCCTTTGATTACGTTCATTTTGATGAAAGCGGTACTCCGTATGCAAACGGCCCCACCTATTCCGTCCAGCCTCTTCCCGAGGCAATTAGCGGATATAAGAACATAGCCCCCCTTGCTACCGTCAAGGCTAAGAACGTCACCAACTTTGAAGCTCTCAATGATAATTACGTGGTTGACTGCTATAACCTGAGCGGTGAGGAGGCGAAGGAGGCAGCCATTGGTACGGGTTATTCCTTCATCGAGCTTAAGTTTGATAAGGAATACGAGATCGGCGGCATTGCAATTTACAACAGTGCCTTCTACGGCAAGCAGCTTGCGGAAATTGAGTATATTGATTTCGGTAACGGAAACGCGATCAAATATCCTCAGTTCTGCTCCGACATATATGTGAACGACTCTACGCAGTTCGTCTTCCCGAACAGTGCGTTTACTCTTGAAATAGTAAACACCTTCAGGGCAGACCACGTGGTGATATGCGTGAAGACCGAGAATGCGGCAGCCCTTAATGAGATAGTCATTCTGGGAAAATAAGGAGGCATTAATGAAAAAATTATTAGCTTTATTACTGATCCTTGCTACGCTTCTTGCTATTGCGGGATGCAGACCTCCCGACAAGCCTGACCAGCAGCCCGGCCCCGATAGCGGGGATGAGAGCAACAGGGTTCATCTTATCGTCCTTGCAGGACAGTCGGGAGCTCGCGGTAAGGCACTTGTCAGCGATCTGTCCGAGGAGGATAAGGAGCCTAACGAGGACGTGGGCATTCTTGCCGACGGCCTTCCTATGGATTCGTTAAAGAACATCCCCGGCATCGATGAATCGCTTTATATAGACGTTTTAGAGCCGGGATACGGAGATTTCCCCTCCGAGTTCGGTCCCGAGATCGGAATGGGACAGACGCTCGCGTCTGTGTACCCCAGGTTTGATGCCGACTATAAGGCGGTTATAGTTAAATATACCGCCAGCGGCTCTACCTTCACCGATCATTGGTATTCCACCTCTCTTATTGGTGATAGCGAGGCAGGTCCCTATCTTAATCTTGACCAGTCTGCCACCACGGGTAAGGGAAGCGAGACCGGCCCTCTGACAAACAACCTTTACTGCCTTGTTGAAAAGGCGATTGCCGAGCTTACCGATCTCGGATATGAGGTCGTAATCGACGGTATGGCATTTGTCCACGGCGAGCAGGATGCGAAGTTTGATGATAATATGGAGATCTACGGTAAGGCTCTTCGTTGCTTTATCAACGATTTCAGGGCGTATTTCGGCGGTGACATACCCGTCGTCGTTACAGAGGCATTGACCAACAGTGCAAAATACTCCAACAGGCTGAGAGACATACAGGCCGACGTGGCCTCCTCTCTTGACAGGGTTTCGTTTGTTGAGACCGACGACCTTTACACCAACACCTTCGAGCCCTGGCACTTCGGGGCAGAGGCTAACGTTATCCTGGGCAACAGAATAGCGGCAGAGATCGCCTCCTATAACGAAACCAGAGTTATTAAGAGCATTGACGAGGAGGTTATTAACCTTCCCCTCGGAGCTGCAGTATCTCTTCCGGATTACGTTAAGGCAAGCTTTACCAACTATTACAGCGGCTACGTTAAGGTAGTGGAGTATTCCTCCTACGACTGCAATAAGGCGGGCCTCCAGGACGTCAGCCTTAAGGTGAAGGATGCCGAGGGATTTAAGGAATTCACTCTTAAGGTAAACCTCAGTGACAGCATAGCCTTCGTTGACGGCAGGCTTACCGAGTATGCTAACGCAGGAAGGCTTTCTCTTCCGGGCGGCCTTGGTGACGTTTACGTTATCAAGGGAGATAGCGGACTCTATATTGCCGCGGATATTAAGGACGGCGAGATATGGACCGACGGTGAGAGCTGGCACAGAGGTGATATGGGACAGAAGGGAAACAACGATGACCTTATCGTGTATATCACCGACACCGATGCCTCTGAAAGAAGAACCGTCTGCTTAAGCTCGGCAGGCCTTATGCGAGTGTACGGCAAGGGCGTCAGCCTTGACAGCCCCGACATTACCCTTGAGCTCGGAAATCTTATATATAACAAAAAGATATCCGACGCCGAATACCGCGTGATCACCAAGGGACTCGTTAACGGCGAGAGCTCGGATGGTATGACTCTTGAGCTTTACATCAGCTACGAGGCTCTCGGCATTGAGAATCCCGATGATATCAGACTGCTCTTCAATTATAACAACGTATCCGGCTCTGCCGACGCAAAAACCAATACCGACAATTATCTTGCGAAGACCGACGCTAACGATAAGGCGGAGGAGAATACCGAAGCCTATTTCAACATCGGCGAGATAATTAATTAATAATATGGATAAACAAGAAAGATTTGACAGATATAAATATCTGACGGGGCTATCCGCCTGGGAGATCGCCAGCTACCAGGATCCATCATCGGTTCTGATACTTAACGATGGCCCGAGCGGTCTCCGTAAACCGCTGAGGAATGGCTTTACAGAGCAGAATGAGGTAATCAGGACGGTCTGTATGCCTACCCCCAGTGCACTTGCGGCCTCCTTTGACCGCGACGCCTGCTACGAGTCGGGCGAGCTGATTGCAAAGGAGTGTCTGCATCATAAAACCAACATACTTTTAGCACCGGGAATCAACATAAAAAGATACGTTATGTGTGGCAGGAATTTTGAATACTTTTCCGAGGACCCATACCTGACGGGAGTCCTGGCTGCCCGATACGTCAGCGGTCTTGAGGATAACGGCGTCGGTGCCTGTGTAAAGCACTATGCCTGCAACTCTCAGGAGCACGGCAGAACGGTTAACAGCAGCGAGGTCTCTCTCCGTGCATTGAATGAGATCTATCTCAGAGCCTTTAAGTACACTCTGAAATATTCCTCCCCCTCGTCGATTATGACGTCCTATAACAGAATTAACGGAGTCTACGTTAACGAGTCGGAGTACCTTATTAAAAAGAAGCTCAGGCAGGAATACGGCTTCAACGGTCTGATTATGTCCGACTGGTGTGCCGTAAGCGACAAGGGCAAGACCTTCAGAACCGGACTTAACATTGAGATGCCCCTCGCCAAGATGAGCTACGAGTTTATGGACAGAGGATACGGCAGTACCTTTGATGACTCCGACCTTATCGGTCTTGATAACGAGATCTATCAGACGGTAAGGAGGTATAAGGACGCAAGACCTCTTCCAGAGTTAGATCTTGATAAGCTGCACAGCCAGGCGGTCAGTGTAGCGAACAAAACGGCGGTTTTAGTTAAAAATGACAACAATTATTTACCTATTCGCGATGGTGAGAAGATTTTAGTGCTTGGTTACTTTGCAAATCACGCTCGCTTCGTGGGTAAGGGCAGTGGTTGGGTGAATGCCTACAAGGATATCACCTTCCTTGACGTTTTGGATTCGGCAGGACAGTCCTACGATTTTATTGAATGCTACGATGAGGAGAGTATAACCGTAACCCGCGAGGAGCTTGCTACCCACCGCGGAAAATACGATAAGGTGCTTCTTTTCCTGGGGCAGTACCAGTCGGATGAATCCGAGGGCATTGACAGAAGCACCATAGACCTTCGTCCTCAGCAGATCGAGGTGTTGGATATGGTAAAGGAGACCCTTGGTGACTTTGCCACCGTCCTCGTCAGCGGCAGCGTTGTGAACGTAAGGGAGGTTTACGAAAGCTCATCGGCTATGATGATTACCTACCTTGCGGGCGAGGGACAGTCGGAGGCTATATATAACAACCTCTTCGGTTACCACAATCCCAGCGGCAGACTTCCCGAGACCTGGATCTCCTCGCTTGAGCAGAATCCCATTAACGCCGAGTATCTGAGACGCGATATCTATCATACCTATTATCACGATGATATTTACGTTGGATACAGATATTACGATATGCAGGACAACGGCTTTATTCTACCTTTCGGTTACGGTCTCAACTATTCAAGGTTTTCCTACTCGGATTTCAGCTACGGTCTTTCTGACGGTTCGCTTGACGTTTCGCTGAATATCACAAACGAGAGCGATATGGACGGTGAGGAGGTCATTCAGATCTACCTCGGCAAGTCTGATTCGGCTATATACCGACCGATAAAGGAGCTTAAGGGCTTTGGCAAGATCCTTGTCAGAGCAGGCTCTACCGAGCGTATCACCGTAAGGGTTGATATTGACGATATCAAGTCCTATCGCGACCTTACCGACTCCTTCGAGCTGGAGGGCGGCGAATATCAGGTATACGTAGCTCTGAATACAAATCAGATTATAGATGAAGGAAGCATCTCTCTTCAGGGCACAAGCTTTGAGGAGAGGCGAAGCCCCGATCGGTTAGAGCCGCGGGCCGTTCCTTCAAAATACACTCTCGATACTCCCGCAGGCGTTCTGTTTGAGAACGAGCTGTTCAAGAGCTATGTAAGGGAGAAGAATCTACCCATCGACGTTGATGATTTTGAGCGTAGGCTGTTCTGGATCGATTCCAAGGCTCTGCGTGTCACGATCTGCGACGGAGATATCAATATCACCTACGAGCAGATGGAGGAGCTTGTCAATTATCTGAACGAGCATTCCGCGGCGGATCAAAGGATCAACTTTGACGAGGTGGTAAAGAAATACCGTCCCTGGTGACGGACTTACGATGTTATTAGCAAATACACATACAAAACAAAAAAGGAGAGAAAAAATGAAGAAGCAAAGCATTATTCTTTTTATGGTGATGTTCGTGCTGATTTTGACACTTTCGTCTTGTACGTTTATCGGTCAGCATATTTTCAACGTTCACCAGCACGAGTGGGTTGATGCAACCTGCACAACTCCTAAAACCTGTTCTGTTTGTAATGAAACAGAGGGCGAGGCATTAGGCCACGAAGAGGTAATCCTTGAGGGAAAGGATGCTACCTGTACTGAAGCAGGTCTTAC
>JAZNWM010000104.1:0-3371 GCA_045593345.1 Eubacteriales bacterium | reverse complement strand
ACTCTTGCACTTATTTTCTGGCTTTAATATAGTCAGACATCGAGAGAAAAGGGTGGAGCGATCTCGCTCCCACTCGGACCTTTTGCTCTCGGTTTTGTAAACTAAAAAACACATTTTTAAACTTTAAGGAGAAAAACAAAAATGAGAAACACTAACAAAAAGGGTTTCACAATTGTTGAGCTTGTAATTGTAGTAGCTGTTATTGCAATTCTCGCCGCAGTTCTGATTCCTACATTTAGCAGCATCATTAAGAAGGCTAACGAGTCTAAGGATAATCAGCTTATCAAGCACCTTAACACCGCTCTTGCTGCAGACCTTGACGGTGACAAGACTATGGCTGCAGCTATTGAGGCAGCAGCTGAATTTGGCTACGACATTAACAAGATCAACGCTTCCGCTACCGATAACGAGATTCTTTGGGATTCCGTTAACAATGTATTCTGCTACCTTAACGGCGGCGTTATTGAGTACATAGACGGTACTGAGCCTCACGGCAACAAGCCCCTTTACTGGGTTATCGATAACGTTGTTAGCACTGCATACTCTACCTACCTTGTAAATTACGAGGGCACATTTGTTAAGGCTGAGCACAGCCTTGACGTAACCGCTTGCGGTGCAGTTAATGTTACTTATGAAGGCTCCGCTGAGGTTTCCATCTTCACTAACGGCGGAAATCTTACCGTTAATAGCGGTAATGTAACTCATTACGGTGTTGGTAGTCTTCTTACCGTTAAGGATGGGGCCGTTTATACCGAAAAGGGCACTTTTGCTGCTAATACCAAGGATGCAGTTAATGCCGGCGACGAAGCAACAGCTGAAGATGCAGGCTATGTTTATGTTACTTCTCAGTCCGAGCTCACAGCGGCTCTCGCTGATAAGGCAGAAAAGATTGCTCTTGGTGCTGACATCACAATTGAAGCTGATCCTTCTGTAGGTCACGATTTTACCATAAGTGCTCCCGTAGAACTTAATCTTAACGGTTATAGCATTAATTCTACACACAATTCCAACACGGGTGTAAGCAAGAATAACGGTGTGTTCTATATTAATTCCGGTGCTTCTCTTACTGTAACCGGTTCCGGTGAAATTACATTCTTGACCAATAATGAAATGGGTTGGAATGCATACACGGCGGTAATTTCCGGTAGAGGCGATATTACTATTGACGGTGCAGTTAAGATTGCTAACCTTGGTGGTACCGCTATGTCTTACGCAATTGATATGCATTCTTGGACACCCAATGCGGTTGCAACACTTACTGTAAAGTCCGGTATGATTTATAGTGCAGATTACTGTGCTGTAAGACTTAACAGACAGGGTAACACCGATGACGACAAGACCAAGACATTTAATGTTGTAGTTGACGGTGGTGTTATTATGTCCGAGTCCAGAAGTGCTATCTTTGCACACGATGGTAGCGAGGCAGCTGACGGTATCTACAATATCACTATCAATGGTGGCGAGGTTGTAAGTGCAGGAACAAGACCTCTTGTATCTACTTGGGGTTGGGATTCTGAAACCGTTAATATTACTGATAACAGATAATTTAATTTATACAAAGCAACCCCGAGGCTTGTGCCTCGGGGCTCTTTTTTACAAATTCTCGTTATTCGCGATAAAATCAACGATATTCTTATGAATAACGCCGTCGCGTTTTTGCAGCAGACTGTCCATCGTCAAAAGATACTTCGGGTAGTTATCCCTTATCTTTTCAAAGGGAGCATACTCGCGATTTTCGGTATTTTCGTCCATTATGGTCATCGCGACTTGGATATATCTGTATTCGTCGTTTATGCGGGTGATAAAGTCGCATTCAAGATTTCCTATTCTGCCGACGCTGATCTTATATCCCTTTGCACTAAGGTATGTGTACGCGATATTTTCAAGCACGGGGCCAAAATTTATGCGTGCATCAACGTTTCGTGCAAAGTAGATACTGAGATCTGCCAAGTAGTATTTCTGCTCGCCACGAAGCGATTTTTTCGACTTTACGTCAAAGCGGGGACACTTGTAGATTATCTTCGCACTCTCGAGGATCTTAAGATAAGTATTAAGCGTTTCGGGAAGGATGGAGATGTGCTCCTGACGCTTGAAATAATCGCACAGATTTGCAAGGCTTGTGGTTGAGCCGAAATTGTTGATAACGTAGGTCATCACACGCTCGAAAACCGCCTTGTTGCGTATTTTTCTATGCTTTACGACGTCCTTACTTATGATCTGAGTAATGACGTCGGATACGTAAAGCTCCTTGTCGGCGGGGTTATCAAACTCCAGCGTCTTCGGGAAACCGCCGTAGCGTATATACTCGTTAAATTCCTCGCCTACGGTCTTCTGTGGCTTCGCGAGGAATTTCTTCATTTCTAAAAATTCGCTGAAATTAAGCGGGAACATTTCAACCTCAATATATCTGCCCGTCAGCTTTGTCGCGAGCTCGCCGCTAAGCAGATATGAATTTGAGCCGGTTATAAATATGGAAAAATTACCGTCCTCGCGAAAGGCGTTTATTACCTCCTCAAATCCAATGACGTTCTGTATCTCGTCGATGAAAAGGTACTTAAAATCATCATCGAGAATGCGTTCCTCGATGGCGTTCTCAAGTTCATCGGGTGTCTTGATTTTGGTGAAACCACGCTTGTCAAGGTTGAGATAGATGATGTCCTTTTCTGCTACGCCACGGTTACGCAGATCCTCCATAACCGAGAGCAAGAAGCAAGATTTGCCGCATCGGCGAATGCCCGATACGACCTTAATAAGATCGCTGTCGTAAAAGCCGCGGATCTTGTCAAGATAATATTCGCGTACGTATATTTTTTTGCCCATATTTTCACCTCGGTGCTTCTTTTGTTTTTAGTATAACACAATCGATGCGAAAAGTCAATATTAAGACGGTCTTTTTGACAAAAATATTAAAAATACCCGTCTTAACTGTCGCTTAACTGTATTTCTTGATGGATTTTCAGATAATATGCCTTCGTTTCGGGAAAGGATATTTATAGAGCCGTGAAAATGGCTCTTTTTTTATTTGCTTTTTGCCCGATTTTGGGCTCTCGTTTTTGTGTTATTCTCCGTCAGAAATGTAGTCAAAAAACGTGAGAAGTGCAGCATTTTCAAGGGGTTTCGGCGATTTTGCACAGAGGGACGAACTCTGCGAAGACTGTAGGAGTGTGCGACTGGCTTTTTGTCGGTGTTGTCTTAACTCGGAACGGCGGGGAAAATAGGCGGATTTTGCCTTTTTACTGCCGTGGCGGTAACGCCAAAGGCGACAAGACGAAAGGCGGGCGTGTCCACAACATGCAGGCAAAGCCGAGAAAATTCAAAAGAATTTTCATTGGCAACTATTCTAAGAAGGAGGATTGCTTGAATGGAAAACA
>JAZNWM010000103.1:0-2027 GCA_045593345.1 Eubacteriales bacterium | reverse complement strand
AACACCAACGGTGTCTATACCGGAATTAATGCAATTTGAGAGAGGGAAATCGATGATTTTGTATTTGCCTCCGAAGGAGACAGCAGGCTTTGCTATTTGCTTTGTAAGGTCGTATAGACGTGAGCCCTGGCCACCGGCAAGAAGCATTGCTATACATTCTTTTTTACAGTACATCTTTTTTCTCCTTACATTTATATATTTATTTTTTTATTTGCTGTTATTCTCTTGTAAATTGCACCCGAGAATGCGGGGACAGTGATTCTCGCCTTGTACTCCTTGCCGCATTTCTCAATAGTGATGCTCTTCTGCTCGGGACTGAGCGTTCCTGTGTCGAATACCGACTCCAGTCTTATGCCACGCTCGGTGGGTATCTCAATCGTCTGGTCGCTTCCCGAGAAGTTGAGCACGACGGTAAGATACCTGCCCTTCTTATTAAGACGGCGGAAGGCAACCAGGTTCTTGTCAGCCTCGTCGGGAAGAATCCATCTGAAGCCGTCCTCAACGAAGTCGATCTCCCAGAGCTCGCTGTTGGCAAGATAGAAGGCGTTAAGCGATGCAACGAACTCTCTGAAATGCTTGTGGTTGGGATAATCCAGCATAAACCACTCAAGAGAGTTGTCGTAATCCCACTCTCTGAACTGAGCGTACTCTGTACCCATAAAGAGCATCTTTTTACCGGGATAGGTCATCATCAGCATAAGCGAGGTTCTCGCCTGCTTGAACTTGTCCTCAAGCGAGCCGAACATCTTGTTGACAAAGGAAAGCTTGCCGTGCACGACCTCATCGTGAGAGATAGGCATACAGTACTGCTCGGTGAAGGCGTACATAAGTGGGAAATTAAGTGCCTTATGATGATATTTTCTGTAAATGGGATCGGTCTGAACGTATTTGTAAAAGTCGTTTGCCCAGCCCATATTCCATTTCATATTAAAGCCGATGCCACCCTCGTTCACGGGCTTTGTAATTCCCGCAAAGGAGGTAGATTCCTCGGCGATCATAAGTGCATCGGGAAATTCCTCGAATACCGCAGTATTGAGCTTACGCAGGAAGGCGGTTGCCTCAAGGTTCTCGTTGGTACCGAGGTGGTTGGGATGCCATTCGCCGGGCATCCTGTCGTAGTCAAGGTAGATCATAGATGCAACCGCGTCAACGCGAAGGCCGTCGATATGGAACTCCCTGAAGAAGTAAAGTGCGTTGGAAACAAGGTAGGACTGAATTTCTTCCCTGCCGAGATCAAAGAATCGCGTACCCCAGGAGCGTGACTCCATTCTGTCCTTGCCCTGATATTCATAAAGAGGCGAGCCGTCAAACTCGTAAAGTCCCCATTCGTCCTTCGGGAAATGAGCGGGAACCCAGTCCATAATAACACCGATGCCCGCCTTGTGAAGGCTGTTGATAAGATGCCTCAGCTCGTTTGGTGTACCAAAGCGTGAGGTGGGAGCATAGAAGCCGCATACCTGATAGCCCCAGGAGCCATCAAAGGGATGCTCCTGCAGAGGAAGAAACTCCACGTGGGTGTAGCCCATTTTCTTAAGATATGAAGGAAGGATGTCTGCGAGCTCACTGTAGGAGTAATATCTGTTATCCTCCTCGTGTCTCATAAAGCTACCCATATGCATCTCGTAGATGTTAAGGGGTGAGGAGATGTAGTATTTACCGTCGGAGGAGATCGCCTTCCTGCGGTGAGTCATCCAACGCTTGTCCCCCCACTTAAAGCTTGTATCGGTGAAGATAAGCGAGGCACCGTCTGCTCCTCCACGTGAGAAGCGGGCGTAGGGGTCACCCTTATCGTGAGTGCCGTTTGCACCGACAATGCGGAATTTGTAGGGCTGAAGCTCAAGCGAGTGATCGGACTCATACTTAAGCTCCCAGATGCCGTTGGCAGTTATACGTGAAAAAGGCACGGCATAGGTCCAACCCGAGAAATCCGAGACCAGACCAACCGACGTGGCGTTTGGTGCCCAGGTTCTGAAGGTATACTCGTACCTGCCGCCCTTTACAGAAAGCGAACAACCAAGAAATTCGTA
>JAZNWM010000102.1:0-17582 GCA_045593345.1 Eubacteriales bacterium | reverse complement strand
TGTCAATAGGTTTTTGAAAAGTTTTTTTGTTTTTTAGAATAAAAATAATTATAAAAAACCCCCTGCCAGCAGATAGGCTTTCGAACGGTTCGGAAAGGGAGATCCCTCGCCTAAGGTAATCGTCCCTGATTTTAATTACTGTCACTCGGGATGACAAATTTGCGATTTGCATCCGTTTCATCTTTAGTGTACACGAGAATATCCTCGACGCGACAATCAAGAATTGTGCAGAGGTCGTTAAGCGTAACCGTGGTTATAGGTCTGTTGTGTTTAAGACGGTCGATAAGACTTCTGCTTATTCCATATTCATTTATTAATTTATAGGTTGTAAAGCCTTTTTCTTTCATTGTTCTGTAAAGTGGCTCATAAGAAATCATTCATATCACCCTTTTTCAGTATAACTTATACCCAATATCTTGACAATTGTCGTTAAACCGAGTATAATTATATTGTCTATATATTGACAATACTATTCAAAGGGAGATAAAAATGCTTGTAATCTCAATTATTGAAGCAGAAGATTTTGAAGAAGAGTTATATTCTATTATGCGTAAAAACATAACGGCGATTATAAAACAGCAACACGTCGGGCTGGTAATCGCAGCCGGAAATACCAAGGGCATGATCTACCGACTTCTAAACGAGTTTTCGGATGAATACCCCCATATTTTCTTCACTATACTTTTATCAAATGACAAGCTTGCTTACGATAAAAATCCTATATTCAGCCTTGATTGCAATATTGCATATGATGACCCAATAAACGCCAAGCAAAAACGTCGTGAAACTCTTATTCAGCATTCTGATGTTGTTTTTTGTCGCAGAAAGTATTGCAACGAAATACGAAGGATTAACAGGCATTGTGATATTATAGTTCTTTAACAAAAGGGGCTGAGTCATTAAGAATTCAGCAATATCAAGGCTTTGGGGATAGTAAAGACATCAACTGCTGAATTCTTAGTGCGAAGCACCTTTCGGGGCTTGTTTGATTTAGAGCAGAAATCTTCGTTTGCGAGCGTGAGGCGTATTGGCATACGTCGAGCGAGTAAGCGTAGCGTAGCGGCATTTCGGTAGTGAATTGCGTCGATGACGCAAGAGCCGAAATGTGACCGAGCCTCAGCGAGAGATAGAACAAAAACTCAAATAAAAAAGACAAAACCGTAGGTTTTCAACCTTAGATTTTCTCGGTTAGATAAATATTGATGGTAGAGGCACATTTAAGAGTACCTCTACCTTTTTTTGTTCGGTTATGCCTAAATCAAGCAGCCCCTTTTAATATGTTGTTTTGTTCTTCAAAACTCTGTATATGGCACGATAGCTCTCGAGACGTTTTTTTGCAATTCTGCCCTCGGCAGCAGCACGGGCAACGGCACACTCGTCCTCGCCCTCTCCAACGTGAGCACAGTCGGCATAGCGGCACTTACCTACGTAAGGGATAAGCTCGGGGAAGGTTGGCAAAAGCTCCTCCAGGCTGAAAAAATCAAAGCGGGCAAAATCAATAAGCGAAAAGCCGGGCGTATCAGCAAGGAAGCCCGTATCAGAGCCCGAGCCGATGTCAAATATCTCCACGTGGCGAGTGGTGTGTCTGCCACGCTCGATCTTGCGGGAGATCTCCGCCGTAGCAAGTGTTAGTCCCGGGAAAAGTGCATTCATAAGAGTAGACTTACCGACGCCGGACGCACCTGCGAATGCGGCAGTCTTGCCCGCGGTAAGCCTCGACGCTATGTACTCGGACAGCGAGGACACACCGTCACCGCTGTTTGACGAGGTTATAAAGGTATCTATGCCCGCAAGACGATAGATGGCAGAATACTCCTCTGCCGCATCCATATCAAGATCGGTCTTGGTAATGACGATAACCGGAATTATTGAATTGTGGATCGCGATCGCACAGAGCTTGTCAACCGTTTCAATAACCGGGGTGGGCTTTGCCGCCGCAAAAACTATAAAAAGATAATCAAGATTTGCAAGAGGAGGACGAATCAGCGAATTCTTGCGGGGGTGAACGTCCGAGATGACAATGCCGTCGGGGGTTGAGTCGTCAATAGTGACGGTGACGTTATCACCGATAAGTACCTTCGCCTCGTCACGCTTCAGCACGCCCTTGGCACGGCAGGCAAGACGGCTGATTTCGCCGCCGTCATCAATTCTGACCTCGTAAAGTCCGCCAAGACCCTTTACAACCTTACCATATTTTTCTTTAATCAAGCTTTTTCTTCCTTTATTATATATAAGAAACTAATCTATTTATTTTCCTTCGTCATAGCAGAGCGTCTCAGCTGGCCGCAGGCGGCGTTAACGTCGCTACCGAGCCTGCGGCGGACGGGGGCGGTGATGCCACGCCTCTCAAGTGCCTTGGCAAAGGAGTTTACCGACTCCACGCTTCCCTTCTTGAAGCCAGTTTCCTTAACCTCGTTTACACGAATGAGATTAACGTGTATAGGAGCCCCGATGGGGCGGAAATAGGAGTTGAGAAGATCGGCAAGCAGAGCGGCATCTGCCTCAGAATCGTTCTTGCCCGAGATGAGCGTATACTCAAAGGAGATGCGGCGTCCCGTCTGCTTATAATATGAAACGCAGGCGGTGAGGAGCGAGTCAATATTCCACTTGTTGTTTATAGGCATAATCTCCGAGCGACGCTCGTCGGTTGCCGCGTGGAGAGAGATAGACAGAGTGATGGGAAGATCCTCGGCGGCAAGACGGTTAATGCCGTCAACTACGCCGCAGGTGGAAAGAGAAATGTGACGGTAGCCAATATTAAGTCCGTCGGGATGGTTTACAAGCTTCAGAAATTTGATAACGTTATCATAATTATCAAGAGGCTCGCCGATGCCCATCATAACGACATTGGATATACGCTCACCGCTATCACTTTCGGCGGCAATGATCTGACCGAGAAGCTCGGAGGGATAAAGGTCACGCACCCTGCCACCAATGGTGGAGGCACAGAATTTACAGCCCATACGGCAGCCAACCTGACTGGATATGCAGAGGGTGTTGCCGTGCTTGTATTTCATAAAAACGCTCTCAATACAGGATCCGTCGTGAAGCTCGAAGAGATATTTTACCGTTCCGTCGATCTTTGACACCAGCTTCTCCGAAACCTTTGGAAGCGTATCAAGGGTTTCCTCAAGAAGACGCTGTCGAAGGGACTTCGACAGATTTGTAATCTCGCCGATACGCTCGCCACGGTGAAGCCTGACGAAGACCTGCTTAGCACGAAACCTCGGCTCGCCTATGGAGAGGAAATATTCCTCCAATTCTTGTGGCAAAAGCGAATATAAGTCAACTTTAGTTGTCATTTTATGTTATTTCCTTTGAATTTTGGCAATAAAGAAGCCGTCGGTGTGGTGTATGTGAGGTAAAAGCGTCATCATACCGCTCTCGGCATAGAGTCCTCCAACGGTAAAGGGCGACAGCTCAAAATCAGGATTTTCCGCAAGGAATCTTTCTACCGTACCCTCGTTTTCCTTCGGATTCAAGGTACAGGTAGAGTAGACAATATAGCCTCCACGACGAAGATAGGATGAGGATGCAGTAAGAATCGCAAGCTGAAGCTCGCAAAGCTCGTCGGCACAGCTAATATCCTTATAGCGAAGGTCGGGCTTCTTACCAAGAACGCCGAGTCCCGAGCAGGGGGCATCGCAGATAACCCTGTCTGCTTTACCTATAAGTGCTTCATCTGGTGACGTAGCATCACGGCAGGCAATCTTAACATTTGCAAAACCAAGTCTTTCTGCCGAAGAGGCGATCAGAGAAAGCTTGCTCTCGTGAAGGTCAAAGGAATGAATCTCTGCCCCACCGCCTGAGAGAACCGACGCAGCGAAGCTCTTGCCACCGGGTGCCGCACAGGTATCAATTATAAGGCTGTCTGCCTCTGGTGAGAGGACGGTTGCCGATACGGCAGACGCAAGGTCCTGGACGAAGAATAATCCTTCGTCAAAGCCCCAAAGACGCTCGGGATTAACAGATCCCGAAATCCTTATAGAAATAGGCGATAGCTCGTTTACCTTCGCATCATAGCCGCGGGAGATAAGCTCGGAAAGATAGTCCTCCACGCTTATTCTTACGGTATTTACGGTTATATCGGTATACTTCTCGTTGTTAAAGAAATCAAGCATACGCTCGGTCGCTTCTCTGCCGTAGAGCGAGTCAATCAGCCTTACCGTAGGCAGAGGGAAGGAGTACTTCACCGACAGATAGCGTCGGTAATTCTTCTCCTCGGGGGGCAGAGGCATATTATCCTTATTTCTCACGGCGGCACGAAGGACACCATTGACAAAGGAACGCTCGCCCGGGGTTCGTGCAAGCTTCACAGTCTCGTTTACTGCGGCAAAATCGGGGATGGATCTCATATCAACGATCTGACACAGACCGAGTCGCAAAACGTTCTTGGTATGGGGATCAATATCACTATCTGACCGCTTTGACAACGCACAGATATAGTAATCGTAGGTAAGCTTACGCTCAACGGTGGTGTAAATGAGTGCAGTTAAAGCCGCCTTCTCCTCACGGGACAGACCGTCTGCAAGGTGGGTTGAAAGCGAAAGATTAATATATTTACCTCCCCCCTCATATTCATCTAAAATACGGAGGGCAATCTGCCTAATATTCATATTACGTCCTTACCGTTTAACATTTTTATTCAAGAATATCGTGAAGGACAATTTTCCTGCCGCGGACAAAATCGCCTGCGGTCATCTTGCCCTTGCCCTCTGGAATCAGCGAGGTTATCCTAAGTGCCCCCTCGCCGCAGGCAACGGTGATAAATCCAACACCCTTATCCGAAACGGCTATAACCTCACCCGGCGTGCCGGTGCCGTCAACGGGAGCTGCTTTATTTATCTTAAGCATCTTACCGTTATGATAGGCAAAGGCACCGGGAATGGGAGTGACACCGCGGATTATGGGATCAATCCTTTTTGCAGACAGGCTGAAATCTATTTTACAGTCTTCCTTTTCTATCTTTTTAGCATAGGTAGCGAGAGAGTCATCCTGCTTTATTCTCTCGGCGGTACCGAGATATATCTTCTCAATAGTTTTGGAGAGAAGTCTGCCGCCGACGATGGCGGATCTGTCGTGAATCGCCTCAAAATCATCCTCGGGCAATATGGGAAATTTCTCAACCGAGATGATATCTCCCGTATCAAGTCCCTCTGCCATATACATAACGGTAACGCCCGTTTCACTCTCGCCCTCCATAATGGCACGCTGCATAGGTGCGGCACCGCGGTACTTGGGAAGGAGGGATACGTGAAGGTTAACGCAACCGTATTTTGGGTAATCAATAACGTTAAGCGGAAGAATCTTGCCGTATGCAACAACTACGATTATCTGTGGCTTATACTGATCAAGAAGGGCGGCAAAGGCCTCATCACGCAGGGTGGAGGGGGTGTGTACGGGTATGCCGTTCTCAATAGCGAGAGCCTTAACGGGCGTGGGACTCATAGCACCGCCCCTGCCCCGTGGCTTGTCCTCGCGGGTGATGACGGCAGAAATACCGTGGCCGTCCTCCAAAAGCTGCTTTAAGCAGGTAGCCGAAATCTCGGGCGTACCCATAAACATAATGTTATTCATAGGAAATACTCCTTACAAATCAAGGTGTGCGAAAAAGCAATCGATCTTACTCGCCGTCGTTAAGCGGACGAATCTGAACGTCAATATAAAGCTTGCCATCCAGATGGTCGCACTCGTGACAGATGGCACGGGCAAGAAGGTCGCTGCCCGAAAGCTCAAACTCCTTACCGTTTCTGTCCATAGCACGAACGGTGACCGCCTTCGGACGCTTGGTAAGGCCAAACTCACCGGGGTTGGAAAGGCAGCCCTCCTGCTCTATCTGCTCACCTGCGAAGGCGATAATCTTGGGGTTGATAAGCTCGATAACGTTGGCCTCCTCAACCTCAATAACAACGATACGGCGGAGAACGCCCACCTGCACAGCCGCAAGGCCGCAGCCGCCCTCAGCACGCATAGTCTCAACCATATCGTCAAGGAGCGTGGTAATTCTGGGGGTTATCTCGGTGACAGGTCTTGACACCTTGCGGAGCATTGGATCTCCGAATTTTACAATCTTTAATCTTGCCATAATAATTCCTCTCTTTCAGTAAGAAAAGCCTTACTAATCGGTAAATTTATCAAACGGTCATCGGGTTCATATCCACCGACAGCGTCACGTGACGTGCGGTAGAAAATTCGCAAAGCAGCTGATGGAATAAAAGTCTTGACTGCTTATTAAGTCTGCATTTTATGACCATTCTCATTCTATATTTTTCATTAACCTTATAAACCTGTGCCTCAAAGGGACCGAACACGATAAAGGGCAGCTTGCCAAACTCGGCGTTCAGCTTTGCAAGAACCTGGTCGGAAAGCCGCTTTGATTCCCGCATAAGCTCGCCCTCATCCTCCGAGGTAAGGGTAAGATATACTATATCGCAGAAGGGCGGATAGGAAAGCTCGCGTCTTAGAGCAATCTCGCCCTCGTAAGACGCCTCGTAATCCTGCAGGCAGGCTAGTCTGATAACCTCATTCTTCGGGGCAAAGGTCTGTATGACCGCAACGCCCGAGTCTGTGGCACGTCCCGCCCTGCCGATAACCTGTGTCAGAAGCGAAAAGGTTCGCTCTGCCGCACGGAAATCGCTGACGTGGAGGGAGGTATCGGCAAGAGCAACGCCAACCAGCGTGACTCTTGGGAAATCGTGTCCCTTTGCAACCATCTGCGTACCGAGAAGGATATCTGCCCTGCCCACTCTGAAGTCCTCGAGCATTCTGTCGTAGGACATTTTTGTTCCCGTTGTATCGGCATCCATACGTAGCACCGACATATCGGGAAGATATTTATTTAATTCCGCCTCCAGCTTCTGCGTTCCGAAGCCTAAAAATGACAGTCGGTCTGCCGAGCAGGAGGGACAGCTCTTCGGTACGGGCTGACTGTATCCGCAGATATGACAGAGCAGCTTGCCACCGTCCCTGCCGTTATGATAGGTAAGTGAGACCGAGCAACGCGGACAGCTGAGCACCTCGCCGCACTCCTTACAGTTAATCTGCGTAGAGTAGCCCCGTCGGTTAAGGAAGAGGATTGCCTGATGCTCCTCGTCATAGACAGATTTAAGCGAATTTAACAGCCTCTCGCTGATGGGAGACGTGTTGCCGAGACGAAGCTCCTCACGCATATCTACGATAATAGCGTCGGGAAGTCTGACTCCGCCGTATCTTTCGCGGATGGGAACCAGGGTGTAGCTGCCGCTCTTCGCCTTATAAAAGCTCTCAAGAGATGGTGTTGCCGATGCCAGAAGCATCATTGCCTTATTCTGACCGCAACGGTATGCGGCAATATCGCGGGCGTGGTATTTAGGATCCGACTCTGACTTATAGGTATGCTCGTGCTCCTCGTCAATAACTATCATACCGATATTGGCAAGAGGAGCGAAAATTGCCGAGCGTGTACCGATAACAAGGTCTACGTCACCCCGCTTTATTCTCCGCCAGGCGTCGAAACGCTCGCCCTGGGAGAGCGAGGAATGTATGACGGCCACCCTCTCGCCGTATCTGGTGCAGAAGATGTTCACCGTCTGGGGAGTCAGGGCAATTTCGGGGACTAACATAATAACCGTACGTCCCTCTGCCAGCGTTCTGTCTATAGCCTTCATAATGACCTTGGTCTTACCGCTGCCGGTCACGCCAAAAAGAAGGGCGGCACGTGCCTCATCCGAGAGCAGCTCGGATTCGATGGTAGAGTATGCCGTAGTCTGTGCAGGGCTCAACTCAATGGGTGCATTATTTCTTATTCTGGCGTATTCGGCGTAAGGATTACGCAGATCCTCGGACTCGAGGATCTTGATTATTCCCTTATCACGAAGGGCGGAAATATTGGCGTAGGACACCCCGGGCATAGCACGGAGCAGCTCAATATCGGCAGTACCGATATCACGAAGGTATTCAATGATCATACGCTGACCGTCGCTACGGATACCCGCCCTGCCCTTTGCGGCAAGGAGAGTGTCGCATTCCTCGGCGGAGAGTGTCAGCACACAGCTCTTACGCACCCTGATGTTTGGCACATCGGAGAGTGCACCCGCAGGAATAAGACATCGCACAGCCTCGCCGAAGGTACAGAGCGTATGCCCCTTCATAAACAGGCAGAGACTTAACATCTCCTCGGTAAGCGAAAAGCGGCGGTCAATAACCGAATGAACGCTCTTAATTCCCTCGCCGGTGCCGTTATCCTTCACTTTAGTGACGGCGGCCAGGCGAAGCCTGTTTGCCCTGCCGAAGGGAACCTTGACGATATCGCCGGGGCGAAGGTCATCTCCGCATAAATAGTCAAAGGGGCGGTCTATATGATATGGAGCATCAAAAAGATATACCTCACAATACACACAGTCCACCTCTTTTCCTTGTGATTATTTCAAAAATTATCAGCCCTCAGAACGCTTCATCTTGAAGCGGCCCGACTGAAGCTTTGCAATGGCGATCTTAACCGCCTTCTGATCCTTATACTCAGGATCGATGAGAGCCGCAAGAGGCTTCTCGGTTTCGTGATTGTCAATCATCTTCTGTGCCTTTGCTCTCATCTCGATGTACTCATCGGTGACGATGCGTGCACACTTTGCAACGCCGATAACAAGCTCGTAGCGGTTGAACTCATCATTGGTAAGCTGTTTTACGGTTGGATAAATCATTTTTATTCTCCATTCTGCCTTTCGGCTTCAAAAATTAACTAAAATAGTATGTGTATACGGGATGATTATTCCTCATCCTCATCGGTATCCTCCGACGAATCGTCAGCAAGACGGTTGGTAATGGTTTCGGTCTGGATTGCAGACAGAATAACGTGCTCGGAGTCGGTGATAATAACCGATCTTGTGCGTCTGCCACAGGAGACGTCTATAACTCTGCCGTCCTCCTTGGCGTCGCGGACAAGCCTCTTGATAGGCTCGGAATCGGGAGATGCAATCGCAACGATGCGTCCTGCCGATACCATATTGCCAAAGCCAATATTTATAAATTTCATATAATTGCCTCTTTTTATAAGCTTTTTGTGGGTGCAACAGTTTAAAAAAACAGCCTGCCGTCAGCCCGAGAAAAACGCAGATGGGCAAGACGCCCAAAGCAAATTGCCAAATTTATTCTATATTCTGTATCTGCTCGCGTATCTTCTCAAGCTCGCCCTTCATATTAACGACAATACGGGCGATGCGGGCATTATTAGCCTTGGAGCCTATGGTGTTAGTCTCACGGTTAAGCTCCTGCATAAGGAAATCAAGCTTCCTGCCCGAGGGCTCGGGTGATGCGATAATGTCGTAAAAGGCACCGAAGTGTGAACGAAGCCTTACAAGCTCCTCATCGATCGCGATCTTGTCTGCCCAGATGGCACACTCGGTCAGCAGACGGTTCTCGTCGGGAGAAATGCTGGCATCGTCGAGGATGGCACGAATCCTGGCCTCCAGCTTATCGCGATAGCCAACGGTATCCTCGCGGGATATTTTTTCCACCTCGTCGGCGTAGGAGCGAACCTGCTCAATCTTTCCCTTGATATCCGCCTCTGCCTTCGCACCCTCACGCTCACGCATCTCGTTGTAGCCTACGATTGCCTCGTCAAGAACAGAGCGGAAAAGCCCCCATTCTGCCTCCAGGTCCTCCTCTGCCCTATCGTAGGTAAAGATATCCTGGTTGCGGGCAACCGTCATAACGCTGATATCGTCGGTGAGCGAGAATTCGTCGCGGAGAGTTTTAAGTGCCTCGATGTAGCTTCCGGCATAGTCAAGATCGATGCCCACGCTAAGATTTGTAGTCTTGTGATTATCAACGGTGACGAAAACGTCAACCTTCGCCCTTCCAACCGCGTTCTTGCGGATATGCTCCTTAATACGTTCCTCAAGGAAGATATACGCCCTGGGAAGCTTTACGTTGCAATCAAAGAAGCGTGAGTTAACGCTCTTGATCTCAATGGTGACGTCCTTAATCTCGCCCTGACGCTTCGCTCTGCCAAAGGCGGTCATTGACTTAATCATTTCTTATCCTCCGTATTCGTGGCCTGTACAGGCTTTTTTCTCGGCTTCTTCGACAGGCTCTTAAGCTCGGCGGTAAAGGAGTCGATGTCCTGGAAATCGCGATATATCGAGGCGAAGCGAATATACGCTACAATATCACACTCTCTGAGGCGGGCAAGAACACGCTCACCAATCTCGCTGGAGGTGATCTCGGTGACAATCTCGTTCATAAGCTCCTGCTCTATGGAGTTGGCAATAGCCTCGGCGTCTACAGAACGCTTCTGACAGGCGATTCTGATACCGCGAATAAGCTTATGCTTATCAAAGAATTCACGTCTGCCGTCACGCTTGATAACCGCAATTGGTACGGTATCCACAACCTCGTAGGTGGTAAATCTCTTACCGCAGGCGGGACACTCGCGGCGTCGCTTTATGCTGGCACCGTCGTCGATGGGGCGGGAGTCGAGAACTCGCGAATCCGAATTGTTACAAAGGGGGCATTTCATATATTATACGCCTTTCTGAGCCGTTTACATATTTAATCAGTATATTATAACATAAATATTTAAAATTGTAAAGACCTTTTTGGCAAAAAAACAGACCCGACGATCTGCCGGGTCTGAAAAGTAATTACTTTGCTTTCTTAAAAAGACGCTGAAGCTTCTCACGGGTGTAGTTTGTGAGGCTCTCAAGGAGGCCGATCCTAAGATTTGCGAACCACTTAAAGGTAAGAGGCCATACCGCACCTGCAAAGGCTACGATAAGGAAATATCTAATCGAGCGGGCAACGAACTCGTTGCCAAAGAGGGCGGTTAAAGGAGCACTCAGCCCCGACTTAATAATAAGAACACCGACAAGCCCACAAGCAAGCTTCAGGATCTGGGCATACCAGCGTGCCTTGGTATCAAAATGGATGAATTTAGAGTCAACGAAATAAACGAGAATCAGTCCTGCGGTACAGCCGAGAAGGGTGCAGGCGTTCTTAAGACCGCTCTGGTAATTATGAGGATCAAGAAAGGAAACGCCTGAAAGTCCCAGGACGTATGCGAGAAATCCTATCGAAAGGACAACCGAGCCGACCACGATCCAGGGCATACTCTTCTTAAAGCTCTCCTCCGTCGCGAAGGCGGGACGAAGGGCAAGAATGAGCAAAAGTGCCACGATAAGCGAGACTATTACGTCAAGAGGGGTGTGAACGCCGAGATACATTCTGGAAAATGCGACGAGAACTATGATAGTAACGCAAAGTGCGGTCTTCCATTTTTTTGGGTTATGTGCAGAAATTGCACCATACGTACCAGCGATATTTTGTGTATGTCCCGAAGGGAAGGAGTATCCGGTAGCCTCCTCGCGTGCCGCCTCAACTATCTCAAATTCGGGATCAAGAATCCAAGGACGGGGGATGCGGAAAAGGAGCTTTGCCATCTGATTTACAACCGTACCGATAAGTCCTGTAAGAAGGATAAAGTAGCCCTCCCTCTTATTGATACACCAGAAGAAGAAAATGGCAATAACAAGGAAGAATGTCTCCTCGCCAAGATGAGTAATAAGTCCGAAGAACCAATCAAAGAAGGGATTGCGTATGCTCTCAAGAAAATAAAGGAAGGGCATACATCCCTCTGCAAGCTTTTGCATAAAGTCCATAAGCGTTCTCCAATCGTTTTAGCTTTTGAAAATGTAAAGATAAATGCCTATCCATTGAACCACCGCACCTGCAAGAACGAAAAAATGCCATATAAAGTGGCTGACGCGGGTACGAAGGAGAAATGGAATAATGCCTAAGGTATAAATGATTCCACCTCCAAGTATCCAAAGAGCAAGAGGTAGGCTGACACCGATAATACCGGGAATCAGCATAAGTGCACTCCAGCCGAGGAGAATATAAAGGGGAATGTGAAGGAAGCTTAGCCGCGAGGGGCCAAAAACGCCAACGAAGGTAATACCGGTAGCTATAATCGCCCACTGAACACCGAAAAAGACGTAGCCGAATATATCACCAAACAGGCAAAGGAGTACCGGAGCAAAGGTAGCACCGATAAGAAGATATATAGAACAGTAATCAAAGCGGTGGAAGAGCCTTTTTACCCCGCTTCCGTGAGGGAAGGCGTGATAAAGGCAGCTTGCCATAAAAAGAATGAACTGACCGAGGAAATAGATAGTAGCACAAATATACTCTACCCTGCTGTCTGCTGCGGAAAGCATAAGGATGAATGCAACGATAGCGAATATAGCACCGATGCCGTGAGTAATGGAGTTGCCGATCTCCTCAAGAACAGAACGCTTTGGAGGATTTACAGGGGCTTTTTTTCCACGGGTACGGTAGAATTCATCAATTGCTTCGTTATATATAGAATCCGCAATAGCAAGCCGTGCCCTGTATTTTTCCTCTGCCTCGGTTAACATCAGGCGATAGTCAGCTCGTGCACATTTTTTTGCTTTTTTTAATTCTGATTTTATTTGTTTTTTTGTCATTTCAAATTCTTTTTTGTCGAATATTGACAACTATTATTTGCATTATTGACAAATTTCGGTGCAAAAACCAAATGTTTTACCAATGGGAGATGCACCGAAATTGTGTGAATAATATTGTGTACTGTTGTATTAAATTACCCACCGATAAGTTTTCTTACAGCGTCGGCAATTCTATCGTCCTTACAGTTAGCGAAGAAGTATTCCTTAAATCTGGGACCGGAGAGTGCACCGATAGTAAGCTCGCGTTCAAGGTTCTCAAGAATATATACCATATCGGTGTGAGTGACCTTCTTTACCTCGTCAAGAATCCTCTTGTTTCTCTGCTCAGGGATAGCTCTCTCGCGAGGATAGCCAAGTCCCCATTCGGAAACGAAGAGCTTCTCAAAAACGTACTGAAGGTTAAGCTCGCAGCCCCAACCCCAGCCCTTAGCAAAGGGCATCGAGATGGCGTTGCCGTTATTAACCTGGGTGAACTGATACGCGTCGGTGGGATCAACCACGTGACCGCAAAGAACGCCGGGAAATGAATTGCAGGCAAGCATTGCACCCTCACCCGTGCCGCAGCCTGTGATTACAAGGTCACAAGCCCCCGAGTTGAGAAGAACTGCTGAAAGAATGCCGATCTGCACGTAGGTAAGCTGCTCCTTATCCTCGGCAGAATACATACCGTAATTGAACACCTCGTGGCCAAGGGGCTCTACAACGGAGCGAAGCGTGGACTCAATCAGAGCGTTCTTTGCAGCCTGGCTGTTTTCATTTATAAGTGCTATTTTCATAGTTTTATCCTTTCTTGTGTGCTATTACTTCTGCTTCTATTAGTAGAAGATAGTAAAAGAAAATGTTAAAAAGGCGAAGCTGTATTGACCTGGGGCGATTTGACCGTGTCGATGCTTTGCCGAAGTATTGCGGGATTTATGCCGCGAATTTTAGGGAGTCAGACGATTAGGTCCTCGGAACAGGAACTCTGCCTCCTTAATTGAAAGACCGAGGAAGAGCATTGTAAGACGGTCGATGCCGAGACCGAAGCCGCCGTGAGGAGGACAGCCGTACTTGAAGAATTCGAGATAGAACTTAACGTCGTTGGCAAGGCCCTTCTCTTCTGCCTGTGCCTTAAGAACGTCGTAGCGGTGCTCACGCTGTGCACCCGTGGTGATCTCTACGCCACGCCAGATAAGGTCGTAGCCCTGGGGAACGCCCTGCTCGTCTCTCATATGATAGAAGGCTCTTTCCTTCGCATCATAATCGGTGATAAAGAGGAATTCGTGGTTGAACATATCGCGGCAAAGCTGCTTTGTCATACGCTCTGCCTCGGTGGTAAGGTCGCCCTTAAGCTCATCGGGAACGGTGTAGCCATATCTCTTCTCAAGCTCGTCATAGACGTCACGAAGCTTCATTCTGGGGAAAGGAAGGGTGGGTACGATAACCTCGTACTCAGGGCCGTAGAGCTCTACTATCTTGTCGCCGTGCTTCTCCTTAACCTCTGCAAGTGCGTAGGTAAGAAGCTCCTCCTCCATCTTCATAACGTCCTCAAAGGAATCAATGTAAGAGAACTCAAGGTCAAAGCCTGTGAACTCGGTAGCGTCCTTATTGGTATATGACTTCTCTGCTCTGAAAACGGGACCGGTCTCAAAGATACGCTCAAGTCCGGATGCCATAGCCATCTGCTTATAGAACTGCGGCGACTGTGCAAGGTATGCGAGGCCGTCAAAATATTTAACCTCGAATACGTCAGAGCCGGACTCACTTGCAGCTGCAATAAGCTTCGGAGTATGGATCTCAATGAAGTTACGGTCAACGAGGAACTTACGCATAGCGTTAGTCAGGGTTGTCTGCATTTCATACATAAGCTGGTTCTTCTCACGGCGGAGATCAATCCATCTGAAGTCCATACGAACGTCGATGTCAGAGTCATCCTTAATAGGAAGAGCCTCGGCAACAGACTCAATTCTCATAAAGGTGGGGTACATTTCCTTGCCGCCCATCTTTACGTATTCGCTGGCAACAACCTCGCCCTCAAAGGTGACGACCGAGTGAATTGTAAGCTTATCAAGCATCTCGGAAAACTCGGGATGCTTCTCTTTCTCAATGGTGATCTGGAGCTTACCTGTAATATCTCTTACAACGATAAACGCCATTGTTCTCTTGTTACGGAAATTCTCAACGAATCCCTGGACTCTGCATACGCCCGGAGTCACGTCTTTAATATAAGTTCTTTCCATTTTCTTTGTCCTTTTTATATATGTTTTATTTGAAATCTTATAAAAAATTTACGCAATTTTTCACAATAATATTATACCATTTTAATTAGTAAATTGCAATAGATTTTCTCATTTTTGCAATTTAATATTTGCTTTAAGTGAGGCAATTCGTTATATACGCTTTGATGATCAATTATTATATTTGATTATTTCAAAATCTACACAGCTGTCCGCTAATGCGAAAACCGCCTGTCATTACGACAGGCGGTTTTCATACGGTAATTCAATTCTATATCGGTTCAACGATATCCTTTAATAGACTGTTTGGAACAGAATTACCAATAGAGTTTTTATTTACTCCGTTGCAAGACGGGTATCATACTTGGCAGAATAAATTCTGACTACGTAGAAATCGCCGCAAGTGTCACACCTGAAGGTACCAAGTGCGAAGCCGTTAGCATCCCACTCGTTAACACTACCGTCAACGGGTACATAGAGAATAATACCGGGAAGAACGTCTACATTATAGTATTCATATCCGGTTTCAGCATCGATCTCAGGTGCAGGAAGGTCATAGGTATCATTCACAGCCTCGCCACCAACATAGTCGTGTGTATAAACAACCTTGTGAGGAAGGGGCTCAAAATAAACAACCTCATTTATTGTAAAATCACCGTAAGTATAGGTTACGGTATATCTGATAAGACAGCAGGCAGGCTCCGATTCGTCGCGTACAACTGCGAGTCCATCTTCCTCAGTAATAACCGAGGTGCTGCCGTCATTATCACATACTACGTAAAGGCTGACCTTTCCGGTAGTGTAATCATAGATAAAGTTGTATTCGCCGTAGTCGTGTCCGATAGGCTCTACGGTATGGGTTTCACGAGAAAGCTCGGCACCGCAACCGCTACAGGAATGGACGATATCATAGCTGCCCGACTCTGTGCAGGTAGGAGCTATGTCGTTGTCCTTAGAATCTACGACATCAAACTTATGCTCGATAGGAATAACCTTATTTTCTCTCTCAACCTCTACACCACAGGTCTTACAATACTTTGCAAGCTCATAACTACCCTCGGCAGTACAGGTGGATTCAACAAGGTTCTCGGTCTTCTCGTCAAGAGTATCGGAGTGGCCGAGAGCATCTACAATAACAGTCTCTCTGGAAAGCTCATAATCACATCCCTTACAGGTCAGAACACGCTCGTAGCTGCCCTGCTCTGTACAGGTAGGATCCTTAACGTTTTCTTTAGTCTCAACAATCTCGGGAGTATGTGCACCGTCAACCATAACTGTCTCTCTGGATACCGTCTCACCGCATTCGCTGCAGGTAACGACGAGATCATAAGAGCCGCCCTCAGTCTCGGTATGGGCCTTCTCATTCTCCTTCACAGCCTCAGTAGGCTTATGTCCTAATGCGTCGATAGTCTGATTGTCAAACTGCTCGCCGCATTCCGCACATACCTTATAGCGATAACCGTCTTCGGTACAGGTGGGATCACTGACAATCCATCCATCGCTGGTAGGCACGTGGTCGCAAGGCGACTTTACAAACTTAAAATAAAGAAACAGTCCGACAATAACCAGAATGATAAACAGTATTATTCTCAAAACTGTGTAATCGTAATATTTAGCGGTTCTCATTCGGTCCTCCTTAAAATTAATGTAAAGCTTCGCCCATACTCTCCAATTTTATCAGCAGGGCGACCGCACGGGGCGATCGCCCTACCTCTATTTAGTAATCATTGGAGAAAGATTACTTGGTTAAGTTAAAATAATTTGTATACTCGTAATTGTTAAATTACTTGTAATCGTAGTAAGCTACGATCCACTGATCACACTTGGAGCACTTGTATACGTAGTAGATCTTGTCAGAATCATCGCTGGTAGCGATCTGGCAATCTTCCTTAGCAGGCTTGTCATCGTGATCGTAGTCACCCTCAACCTCGAACTCTACAAGAACGAACTCGGACTCGCCGGTATGCTCATTCTCGAAGAAGAGGTGGTATGCGTATGTATCGGTCTTATCGATGCAGTTGCCGGAAGAAACAAGGTATCTTGCCATCTCAAGAGTAAGAGCGGGGATCTCCTTAACGAGAGCCTCACCACAAACGGTACAGTAAACCTCTACCTCACCGTTGCTTGCAGCAACAAGTGCATCCATCTCCTCAAGAGTAAGACCATCCTGGAACTCAGGAACGGAAGGATACTTGGTTACAAGGTAAGAAGCACCATCGTAGTTGTGACCGGGAGCTGCAATACCAGCTGCGATCTCTACACCGGTACCGTTGTGAGTGTACTTAGCATCGCCAGCATCGGTACAAGAAGCAGCATTCTCTACAGTGTAGGTGTAATCAACATTGTTGAGAGCGGGAAGAATTACGGAATCAGTGCCGTCGCATACAGAACATACGCGAACTGCCTCGCCAGCGTTCTGCTCGTCGGGAGTAGTAGTTACAGTCCAATTACCATACTTGTGGCCGGGAGCTACGCCCTCTTCCTTGGAGAGGTAGTGGTCAGCACAGTCACAGTGGATACACTCGTTGATGAAGAGAGGAATTCTCTCACAAACAACGATACCGGAGTTGTCGATAGAGGGCTTCCAGCCGGCAGGATCATACTCGTGACCAGGAGCTACACCAACTCTGTGGAAGGTGAACTCGCCGCACTCGGTACATACCGCATTGTAAACGGGATCCTCGGTACAAGCACAGATAACGATAACGGAGGTGTCAAGAGTCCACTTGTCAGAGATGTTGTTTACATCCCAAGCGGGCTCGGTGTGGCCGTGTGCAAGGTCGTTCACGTTAACGGTTTCCCAAGACTCGCCACAGTTGTCACAGGTAACGAGGTCGTAACCGTCCTCGGTACAAGTGGAAGGAACGTAGTCGATAGTGCAGATCTCATGTGCACAAAGGATCTC
>JAZNWM010000101.1:0-17231 GCA_045593345.1 Eubacteriales bacterium | reverse complement strand
CACCCAGAGGTAGATTGCTCACGCGTTACTCACCCGTCCGCCACTGTTCCGGGGCCGAAGCCCCTTCACCGTTCGACTTGAATGTGTTATGCACGCCGCCAGCGTTAATCCTGAGCCAGGATCAAACTCTCTAAAAAATGTCTATCTAAATCCCCTCTCGGGAACCTAAATCCTTTTTCAGAGCTATTTATCTTAGCTTCTTCTTACTTTTGAGTTTTTTCTCAATGTGTTTTGACAAGAACTTACACCGTTTCGGAGTCTCCCCCGAAACACAATGTTTTCTTAATTTCTCGTTGTTCAATTTTCAAGGATCAAGATGCCAACTCAAAGTCGGCTTTCCTATTATACAACAAAGATTTACGATTGTCAAGGGATTTTTTTAATTTTTTTAAACTTTTTTCATTATTTTTTTTGATCTTTGTAACCCGTCCCCTCGCACGCGATATTATATTAATGGTAGGAAATAGGTTAAGCAGAGTTTTTCAGCAAAATATATTGACAAATAAACTTGTCTATGCTATACTTTTTTCGCAAAAAACAAGAAGGACGGTTTTTTCACTATGACTTTATATGATGAACTTTATTTCGAGATCAGAGCAACGGGTGCAAAATCCGAGGTTGAGAAGTTCTTAAACTATATGAGATCGGGCGAGCTTGACGAATTCTTTGAGTTCGACGAGGAATACATCCTTTGCGACGACGATTACGCCGGTGCATCGGATGCCGACGAGGTGACTGTTATTATCTCAAACGACGATTACGGCATTGAGATAGACGAATTTTACACCGACGAATTTCTGGATACAATCTGCAAGGCGGGCAGACGCATCTATTTGAAGGGTCAGCTTTACGATGCGGACAACGAGGAATACTCCTTCGTCAGCGAGGCGGGTAATTCCTATTACATCAACGCCCTTCTTATTGACGACTTCAACGAGGACGAGGACAAACCGGTTGAATATGATAACGACGACGAGGACGAGGATTAAGTAAGCGAAAAGAGGTAGTCTAAAACAGGCTGCCTCTTTTCTTTTTTATTAGGAGTACATATTATTGCAGCTGAGGTAGTTATAGAGCTGCTCGCCGTGGTTCTGCTCCTCCTTCTGAATATGGGCAAGAGTGTCGCGAAGGACGGGGCTGTTAAACTCAAACACGCCCATATTATAGACTCCCGACACGTGCTTTTCCATTGAAAGAGCGTCCTTGCAGAGATAGGCGTCGTTTTTCTTCTCAACCTCGTTACAGCTCGACGTCTTGCATTGAAGCTTTGCCTGTACCGCCGAGGGTGACTGGGCGGGCATTGTCACCTCATTGCCGTTAAGAATCTGATTGATGGTTTCAAGATGCTTCTGCTCGTTTGACGCCAGTGTTGAGAAGAGATTCTTCAGCTCGGGATCGTGTGCCAGCTGTGAATACTTCGTATATTTCTCAATACAAAGCTGCTCCTGGGATTTTAAGTCTGATAAAAGCGTGGTTTCCTTTTGCGTAAGCGTCATAAATTTCCTCCTTTGTTTTGGGTTCAGAGTAATTATTACCCCAAATGGAAAATATATTCGTTTACTTATCGCAAAAGGCGGGGCTTTACGACCCAAGAAAAGCTTATTTGTGTTTTTTCGTCCCACGTCACCGTCAAGCGAATGAATACTACCGCATACGACGGCATATTTCTGCCTTTTTTCCCTACCTCCCGGATATATAATAAAATGAATACGTTTTTCGGGGGCTGTAGAATGGAAAAGACAACCAAAAGAGAAGAAAAGAAAAAGGGCGGAATCAGAGGACTGATTTCTAAAGTGCGGATGAGCCTTGACTCTACCCTGAAGGACATACGGGCAGACGGGCGTTCGCTGATTCGCGATCTTATGATATTTACCGTAGGATTTCTGCTGGCACGCTGTCAGATATTGCTGGGTGCCAGACCGCTCGGCATAGCCTTCGTCGCCCTATTGTCCTCGGGAATATGGCCCGCCCTGATGGGTGTGGCTATCGGCAGTCTGACGCTGGGTGTTGACGGAATAATCTTCGCCGTAGCCACGGTAATCGTTGCCCTGCTGCGAGTGACGGTATCGGTATCCGAGAGGCGTGAGGACGGGGGCGTTGCTCTTTTCTGTGAAAACCTGCTGCTGAGAATCTCGGTATCCGTCCTCAGCGGCTTTGTGGTAGCGGTATACGAGGTGCTGATGCGGGGGCTTAACGAGGCATCGCTGTTATTCGGCCTTGCGATGATAATACTGACTCCGCTTATAACATTTCTGCTGTCGGGATTATGCACTACGGGAATAGACCTGTGGGAGCTGGTTTTCAGCTCTGCGGACGCACTGAGGCTGTACGGTCTTGAGAGGCGGGAGAGGTATGACAGAATATTCTTTCAGGTTTCCGCCCTCAGCCTTATAGCCTTCATCAGCCTGTCCTTCAAGGAGGTAAGCATTCTCGGCATATCCTTCTCCTATCTTTTTGCAGTGATGATAACGCTGGTCGTGGCAAAGCGATTCGGCACAGTGAGGGCGTTGGCAGTCGGATTTGTCAGCACTCTGGTAATATCAGGCGAGCTGTCGGTGTCCTTCGCTCTGGCGGGGCTATGTTCGGGAATAATGATGAGCTTTGGCACAGGGTACGCCCTCGCGGCGGGCGGTGTGGCTCTCTGCGTCTGGGCGGCATATTCCTCGGGGCTGAACGGCCTGCTCTCAACCCTGCCAGAATATATAATCGGTGCGGCACTTTCTCTGCCCCTGCTAAAAAGGATTGGCGAGGGCTTGGAGGGGGAGTCCGTGGATGAAACGGATGAGTCTGCCGAGAATATGGTTGGAACAATGGCACTTGCCTACCAGAAGGATTTTTCGGGCAGCATAGACAGGCTTGACGGCGTGCTGGCAAGGCTTGCCGAGGTGGTTGGAAGATACAACTCAGGAAGCCTGAGGCTCGGCGAGGAGGAATACCGTCACATATTGACGGAAGCTTCAAAAGGAGCCTGTGTCGGATGTAATATGGCGGGAGAATGCATAAAATCTGGCATACGTCCCCTAATAAAGAATACCGAAGCTGTAATCGGCCTGCTCTGCGAGGGGAAGAGGATTGAGCCCGGTGACCTTTGCACCGACCGGGAGATATGTGCTATGGCAGAGGAGCTTGCCGCCGAGATAAACCGCGAGGTGGGCCACAGAGAGCAGGAGAAATACCAAAAATTCGGCATCGGCGGTGTTTCCGACGAATACTCTCTTCTATCAACCCTTGTCGGAGCGGCGAGAGCCGAGGACGATGCCGAGCGGTGCGTTGACAACTCTATGACCGAGCCCTTAAGTGCCGCGATAGAGGAGGGTGGCTTTTCGGGAGGCGTAATCCGCGTTTTCGGTAGCAGAAGAAAGCATTTTATCCTTGCAGGAGAGGACGAGGACGGAAGAAAAATAACCTCCTTTGAGCTTCGTAGAAGTATTGAGGAGGCGGCGGGCGTAAAGCTTGGAGCAGCCGAATACTACCGCAGAGGTAAAATGGCACTTATGGAGTGCGGAATACGCCCCTCCTACAAGGTAAGCTACGCCACAGCAAACGAATCGGGCAGCACGGGCGAGGTGTCGGGAGATACGGCAATCTGCTTTGAAAGCAGCGGAGACCGCTTTTACTCGCTGATCTCCGACGGAATGGGAAGCGGGGATATGGCGAGAGACACCTCACGCTTCGTGGCGGAATATATCAGGGACGCAATGGAAATCGGTGCGGCAAAGGAAACGCTGCTACATCTTCTCAACCACAGTATTCGCCTTAAGGGTGACGAATGCTCTGCTACCGTAGATTTATTGGAGCTTGATTTGCTGAACGGGGATGCTCTATTTATTAAAAGCGGTGCCCCTCCCTCCTACGTAAAAAGAGGCAGCTCCATATTTCGCATCCGCTCGCAGACGGCACCAATCGGTCTGATGCGGTCTATAGACAGCGAGAAAATCAGCGTTAAAGCCTCCGGGGGTGACTATATTATTATGTTCTCCGACGGTGTTGCCGAAATTTGCGAGGACGCACCCTGGCTTTTGCTGCTTTTAAGCGAGGAGCCGCCGAAAAATCTTAAGGAATACGCATTTCTTATACTAAAGGAGGCGAAGAAAAACGCCTCATCAGGTGACGATATGACGGTGACGGTCATAAAAATCGACTCGGTGTGATCAAAAATCCCGTCTTATCATATAATGGATACTGAACCCCTGAAAGGAGGTCAGTATGAAAATCATTGTTATGAGCTCACCCAAGGTACTACGTCGTTTGCTCGCAAAAATATTCGGCGTAGAGCTTACCAAAAAATCAAAAACAACATAATTATTATAAGAAGAAAAGCGGTTTTGCAAACAATTATTTGCAAAACCGCATATTTTTATTTAAGCTTGTCCACAAAACGCCGAATCTTTTCAAGTGCCTCTTGAATATGCCTTACAGAATAGGCATAGGAGATTCTGGCATATCCCTCACCGCACTCACCAAATGCTGTACCGGGAACGATAGCACACCTCTCCTCCTTAAGCAGTCGCTCGCAGAACTCCTCAGAGCTGAGACCAAAGCCGCCTATATAGGGATAGATATAGAACGCACCCTCGGGTGTCATAGTAGGCAAACCAATCTCACGAAGTCCCTCAGTGATAAAGACACGGCGGCGGTTGTACTCTGCACGCATCTCGGCAATGTCCTCATCTCCGTTTTTAAGTGCCTCCACAGCCGCAAACTGGGACACGGTCGGAGCACACATTATGGCATACTGATGAAGCTTGGTCATCTGCTTTATCCATACGGCAGGGCCGAGGATATATCCCAGTCTCCATCCCGTCATAGCATACGCCTTCGAAAATCCCGATGCGATGACCGTACGTTCTGCCATACCGTCTATAGATGCGATGGATACGTGTCCCCCGCCGTAGGTAAGCTCGGCGTATATCTCGTCCGAAAGAATAGCAATATCGGTACCCCGAATGACGTCGGCAATTGACGAAAGCTCCTCACGGGTAAGAATAGCTCCCGTAGGATTGTTTGGATACGGAAGAACCAGCAGCTTCGTCCTCTCTGTTATGGCCCGACGAAGCTGATCTGCGGTAAGCTTGAAGCCATTCTCCGCCTCGGTATTGATAATAACGGGTACCGCACCCGCCATTCGGGTAATAGGCTCGTAGCAGACGAAGGATGGCATAGGAATGATGACCTCGTCACCCGGGTTGACGAGCGAACGGATAGCCACGTCAATAGCCTCGCTGCCGCCAACCGTCACAAGCACCTGATCGGACGAATAGTCAAGCCCGAAGCGGCGGTGCATATATTCACAGATCTCCGAGCGAAGGGCAGGCAGACCTGAATTTGAGGTATAGTAGGTGTGACCACGCTCCAGCGACTGTATCGCCGCCTCCCTAATGTGCCAGGGAGTAACGAAGTCGGGCTGACCGACCGTAAGTGCGGTCACGTCACCCATATCGGCAAGCAGGTCAAAAAATTTTCTTATTCCCGACGGCTTAATATCCTTCAGCGTGTCGGATAGCATCAGCTCGTGATCGATCATATACTGTCACTCTCTCTGAGATCCTTCATAGGCGAGGAGTAGATCACGCCGTTATACTTATAGGTCTTAAGAACGAAATGAGTTGCGGTAGCGGTGACGAACTCAATGGGAGCAAGCTTTCTCGCTACAAAATAAGCAACCTCCTTCATCGTCTTACCCTCAATAAGAACGGTGAAATCAAAGCCGCCCGACATAAGATAGAGTCCCTTTATCTCGGGGTAATTCTGAATCTTCTCAGCAATTTTATCAAATCCGTCGTCACGCTGGGGCATAACCTTCACCTCGATAAGTGCAGTGACGGTCTCCTTATCGGTCTTATCCCAGTCGATAATTGCCTGATAACCGAGTATCACCCCATCCTTCTCCAGTCGGCGGATCATATCCTTAATATCGCCCTCCTCCTTCTCCAGCATAAGAGCAAGCTCTGCGGGAGTCAGGGTGGCATCCTTTTCAAGCAGGTGTAAAAGCTTTTCCATATTGAACCTCGTTAATTTATTGATAGCATTTATTATATCACTCTTTTTTTACAAAGTCAATAGAGGCTTTTAACATCTACCTAAATCATACCTAAAAGGCTATTGAAATACGCAAAATAATGTGATATGATAAAATAAAAAACGGAGGTGCGTTATGCGAATAATTGAAAATATGCGTAGGCTGATAGTCAGGCACACCGCCGTTTTTATTGCCTTTATGCTGCTGATGGTCATTTCGGTATCAAGTCTGCTTTTTACCTTCAACTTTGTAGCGAACGTAATGACAAACAACGGCATTTCGCCCTTTGATGACGACGCGGGACGCTATCTTCTGGAGGGTGGGATCATCTCGGCCTTTATGCTTATGAGCGTCTTCAACCTTGCCTACGTTTACTCCTACGTCCTTGACACCAGGCGGCGAGAGATTGCCATTAATCGCATCTCGGGACAAAGCATCCTGTCCTGTATAGGCGTTTTTTATCTTGAAATGCTAATTATGTCAACTATAGGTTACATTATCAGTCTTGCCGCTACCAAGCTTGTGATCCTGCCACTGATGCGGGGTGGCGGATTTATGTTTGCCGACTCACTGAATATTCCACGATGTGCCTTTCTTTATCTTATCCTTATTCTGATATACAGCACGGTGTTTCTTCCATCGATCGCAGCCGAGGTAAGAAAATCTCCAAGCGAAGCATTAACCGAGGGGGACTAATATGTATATGTCACTTGGCAGGCTTCTTTTTGAGAGAAAGAGGCTTCTTAATACCATAGTAATCATTCAGCTGGGCATCGCCCTGGCAATTGGTAATCTGCTGATAGGAAATTTTGACAGAGCCTACGCGTCCCGTGAATTTACCGAGATTTTTGATGACCGTACCGCCTTTTTTACCACCCTGAAGCATCCTTACGGCGAGAATGCAACCGAGATCGACTTCGCCCTGCTTGACAGTGAGGGGGCAAGCCTTGAGCCTTTTGTAAGGAAGGTTGAGGGTAGTAAAACGCAGATATTTGCCTACGGAGAAAAACCGCCCGCATCCTGATAGACAGTCAGCTGAAGGAGGGCGAATGGAAGGATCCTGCAACCGTCGGCACTATTGACTGTGCGATTATCGGCGGTGGATACAGGCTCGGCGAGACATTCTCGCAGTCGGTAGGCGACAAATCCCTCGTCTTCAGAGTCGTCACCTCGCTGGGCAGCTCTGCCACCGTCATCAATACCTCAAGATCATCCTCGTCGATGACGGCGGATAGGCTTTTCTACGAATACAACGCAAATAAGAGCGGCACGGCGATAATATGCCTGTCAGATCCCTTCGCCTCCGCAGGAGTATACGAGAACGGTATGGTATTCAATCTTACCGACGGTGCAGAGGAGTACCTTAACTCTATCGGCAAGGTCTTTGATATGGCGAGGCTGTGCGAAAATTCACGCGAGGAGCTGACACACAGCTCCGGCCTGCTTCTGCCCCTTTCCATATTCTTCTGCCTTATGGGGCTTGTGTCGGCCGTATGTATGGCGTTTATGAATTTTCTCGCTAACAAAGGGATATTTACGGTATATTTCAGAGTCGGAATGACGAGACGAGATGCCTTTCTCATAAATCTCGGATATATGACCTGGATAATTATCGGTGTGATCGCCGCCGCCACCGTCATCTTCCTTTTGGGTTGGCTCAGCGAGATCATAGACAGAGATGCCTTTTCTCTCGGTATCGGCAATCTCCTCTTCTCGCTCGGATATCTTCTCACGACGGCAGCGGGCACATCTCTTGTCTCACTTGCGGTGCTAAGAAAAATTAAGGAGGACGTATGAAGATAGAGCTTCACAAATTGAATAAATATTATTATTACAATAAGCCGAACCAAAACCACGCCCTTCGGGATGTTTCGCTTACGATCAACGATGGCGAGCTTTGTGCCATAGTCGGTAAATCGGGTGCGGGCAAATCCACCCTGCTTCACATTCTCGGCTGTATTGAGTCCTACGAGGATGGCTCATATCTGCTGGGCGGCGAGGCAGTAGAGGGGCTTTCCGACAGAAAAAAGAGTAAATTACGTAATAGCGAGATCGGTACCGTTCTGCAGGGCTTCGGACTTATCGAGGACTACACCGTGCTTGAAAACGTTATGACGCCCCTGCATTTTTCCTCCATTCGCTCAAAGCAAAGAAAGCTTGAGATGGCGAGGGAGGCCTTGCGTCGCGTAGGCATCAGCGAGCTTGAGTCCGATCCCGTCAGCAAAATCTCCGGCGGCCAGCGTCAGCGTGTTGCTATTGCAAGGGCAATAGTAAATTCACCCTCTCTTCTTCTCGCCGACGAGCCTACGGGAGCACTTGACAGCGAGACCGCAGGCGAGATAATGGAGCTTTTCCAAAAAATCAACTCCAACGGCGTGACCGTTATTATCGTCACCCACGACGAGGACGTTGCAAAAAGCTGCAAACGCCGAATAACGCTGTCCGACGGTAAATTGATATCCGATGAAACAAATATATCATAACAAATTAAAAGGGCTGCCTCAGAATAGAGACAGCCTGTTTCTTTTAATGCCTATTAATCGGTTTTTCGGTGCAGGAGCCGTTACAGCCCGAGCATTTACCCGAGCAGCCGCCCGAGGACGAGCAGGTCTTACTGTCGGGGCAGCCGATGCATTTTTTACCGGACTTTTTCGCCCTATAGATATAAAAGGCTGCACCACCGACAATAATAACGATTATTGCAATTATAAGATAATCAATAGGTCCCATTATTTCATAGCTCCAACAGTTTTTTCTGACTTTACAGCCTTGTCGCTGCGAATACAAAGCCAGGTGAGCACCGCCGCAAAGCAAAGAACGAAAATAAGTCCACCGGCAAAGCCTGCTCCTACGTATCCCGTTACGATAAGAGTTCCGACCTGATATACGATAAAGCCGATGCTGTATCCGGTTGCAAGCTGGAGAGCAATTCCACCCCAGAACCACTTCTTATCGGTGATCTCACTGTTCATAGCACCCATAGCAGCGAAGCAAGGGGGAGTGAAGAGATTGAACATAAGATATGCAAGAGCTGCAACCTTTGTAAGTCCAACCATGGTAGCTGCAACCTCGTTACCCGAGCCAACCATTTCAAGATCGTCGTTTACAACGAAGCCATAGCAAACAGCAAGAGTTCCTACAACGTTCTCCTTGGCAATAAAGCCGGTAACTGCAGCCGCAGCAAGCTGCCATGCAGTGATGCCAACGATCGGAACAAGAAGAACTGCAATGGGATTTGCAATAGAAGCAAGAATAGACGTGTGCTCCATTCCCTCCTCAACAAGCGAAAAGCTCCAGTCAAAGGATTGCATTATGAACACAACTGCATTACATACGAGAATGATAGTTCCCGCCTTAACTATGTACGCCCAACCACGGCTGAGCATATCCGAGACTGCACGCTTGAGAGAGGGAGTCTTATACTCGGGAAGCTCGATTATGAAGAAGGATCTGCGTGCCTTATGTCCAGCGATTTTATTAACCAGAAGTGCACCGAGAAGAATGAGAAGAATACCGACGAAGTACATAAGAGTACCAACCCAGCTCGCCTCATCAAAGAACGCCCCTGCAAAAAGGGCAATAACGGGAAGCTTTGCACCGCAGGGCATCCAGGGGGTAAGCATAGCCGTCGCATTTCTCTCACGCTCGTTACGGATTGTACGACAAGCCATAACACCGGGGATAGCACAGCCGGTACCAACGATGAAGGGGATAACCGACTTGCCCGAAAGTCCGACCTTCTTGAATATAGGATCAAGAACAACCGATGCACGTGCCATATATCCACAATCCTCAAGAAGAGAAATAAGGAAATACATAACCATTACAAGAGGAAGGAAGCCCACAACAGCACTTACGCCACCGATAATTCCCTCTGTAAGAAGGGCACTTAAAAATGCGTTTGCATTTGCACCCTCGAGCAGACCTGCAACCCACTCCTTGAACATATCTATAAGCGTTACAAGTCCGGGGATAGTAAAACCGTTTTTAAACTCAATTCCCTCTGCGATCCACGCACCGAGCCACGCCTGGCTGATCTGGAACACAAGGAACATAACCACCGCGAAGATGGGAATACCGAGCCACTTGTTCGTCAGCACCTCGTCAACCTTGTCCTGCCAGTTCTTATCCTTGGTAAGCACCCTTCTGGTCTCAACCTTCTTAACGATGCCGTTAACGAAATCAAATCTCTTTCTGTCCTCGGCCACGACCGCCGCCTTGTCGGTAAGGTCGATATCTGCCTGGCGGTAGGGAGCCTTCTGTCCCCTGCCGATAACGGAAACCGCCGCCGCAACCACCTCAGAAAGTCCCTCGCCCGTGGTGGAGGTAGTCTCAATAACCGGACAGCCAAGCTTCTCGGAGAGAAGAGCTGCGTTTATCTTGTTATGCTTTTTCTCATTGGCGTCGGTCTTGTTAAGTGCAACGACCATAGGTATTCCAAGCTCTAAAAGCTGGGTGGTGAAGAAAAGGCTGCGTGAAAGGTTGGTCGAGTCAACGATGTTGATGATCGCATCGGGACGCTCCTCTCTTACGTAGGTAGAGGTAATACTCTCCTCCGAGGTGAAGGGTGACATTGAATATGCACCGGGAAGATCAACTGCAATAAGCTCGCCCTCGCCGCTGTAAAAGCTTTTTTTAATCGAATGCTCCTTACGCTCTACGGTAACGCCCGCCCAGTTTCCGACCTTCTCACTACGGCCGGTCAGAGCGTTATACATCGTGGTCTTACCGCTGTTAGGATTGCCTGCCAAAGCAATTCTCATTTTTTTGGATTCCTCCTGAAATATGTAAATTTATTATAATAATCTATTATTATCCAAAGGTAGAATATTCGAGTTAGCAGCCGCTAACTCATATCCAAAAAAATAATCCGCAGATTATTTTTCTCTGACGATTATAGCCTCGCCAAGCTGATTATCTATATTGTATCTGCCATCCTTGATGGAAACGGTCATACCGCCCCTGCGTTTTGCAACCACGGTAATAGGCTCACCGCTATAGCATCCGAGAGAGAAAAGAAAGGCGTCAAGCTCTTCGTCATCGGTCTCGATACGGTCAACAATATATTCTGTTCCTTCTTCAGCCAGTCGCAGATTCATAAGACTTCTCCTTCGTTTGTCGGTTAGCCACCGCTAACTCACACTACATTATACTCACGAAGGGGCGATTTGTCAAGAGCTTTTTTGAATTTTCTGGGATTTTTTTCGGAGAAAATAAAAAAGCCCCGAAAGGAGCTTTTTTAAAATATTTTATTTTAGGCAACCGACGTCGCTTTACTCAAAATCAACGAACACAGATCCTACGCCGCCGTTGATCTCTACCCTTCTGTCTCCGTTGCCAAAGCGTCCGCCTATTGAAAGCGGCTCGCCGTCAAGGGTGATGCTGCCGATACCGCGGTTAAGCTCAAGGGTATAGTCCTCTCTTTCGCCGAGGAGGGTTATTCTTGCCTCTCCGACACCGAGATCAAGCTCGCCGTCAAGTATCTCGGACTCAAGCACAAGCTCGCCCACGCCCATCGACAGCTGAAGATCGGATACAGAGCCGCCACCAATAGTGATCTTTCCTGCACCGCCCTCAATATCCGCCTCGCGTGTGGCGTAAAGACTGCCGATATAGACGTCCCCTGCACCAAACTCAAGGTTGACCTCATCACCCGAGAGAACGTCTGCGGTAAATCTACCTGCACCGACGGTAATGTCTATCTCGGAAAACGCCGTACCCGCAGGGATAGTCACAGTAAGCGTTGCACCCTCGTAATCTGGGTTGCCTGCAGTACGCTCGGTGATAACAAGACGCTCACCCGTTTGCCTGAAATTAAGGTTCTTAAGATTAGACTCAACCGAGAAGCCCTCGCCCGTCACAATTCGGAAATCTGCCGCTTCGATTTCTATTTCCAGCCTTTTAACCTGGCCCTCTACGTCATAGATTCTATTCTCACCAACGGCAGATCCGCCACCGGTGAGGGTTGCTATGAGAATTGCCACAACTGCGATTACCAGGGCAACAGCCCCCGCACAAATCAAAAAATTCTTTGCCGCCCGTGTCATTTTATATCAAAACCTCCAAAGATGGAAACCGCCTCGACGTATATAGTAATGGGGCAGGAGGGATCGCCGTCACACAAATTTTCGGTTCCGCCGAATATGTTAGTAGAGCTAACCTTTACGTTAATTCCCTTGGGCACCTGAATATCAATTCCGCCAAAGATGGCAGTTGCCCGAATCTTACAGTCCTTCTCAATTATCGCACGGCGAAGATCGCACTTAACACCGCCGAAGATTGCGGTAAATTCACCACCTTCAAACACCTGGCCGTCAAAATTCATTTCCTTGCCACCGAAAATAGCAGTGCCCGCAGGTGCATCAGAGGAGATATGTACCTTAACGGTAGCAGAATCATCCGTCTTTTTACGCCTTAAGCCGCCAAAGATAAGCTTAATGCCAATCACAAGAAGGATAACAACAACTATTATCTCCCAAAGATAAGAGACATCAAGCAGGTCCAGCTTCCAGAGAAGAAGACAGACACCGATAAGCAGACCGATAATGCTGCCCGTCTTGTCGCGGTCGGTAAAGATGCCCGCAAGCGACGGAATGATAATAAACAGCGTCCACCAGCCGGGGAACAGGACGTCAATATTGGTCACGCCGAGGGTATTGAGGGCGAAGATTGCGGCAGCCGCGATTAGCACGATACCCCATATTATTTTAGATATATTCTTCATTTTTATGCCTCCAATTGTATATTTACACAATAATGTAAATTATTATTGTCATTTTTACTTATATTTCACTCTCAAACTCAAAAATCAGCGACGCAGTATTATCCTCGGAATACTCAATCTCCTCCGATATAATCCTCGCCGCCTCGCACAGCTTATCAAAGGATAGACTATCCTCCGCCACAAGATTCTCAAATATTCGCGACAGAAGTATGGAAAAACCGATACGAGCACGCATATTATCAATGCTTTCCGACAGGCTTACGTGACGGAAAATCAGGTATGCAAGATAGCGTGATGCATAAATTCCTGCATCCGTACCGACAATTTTACGACCAACAGCGAGAAATCCCACCCGACTGCCGTCAAGGTATTCAAGCTCGGAGAGAATTTTATTCCACTCCCCTGCCCTGTCGGAGGGATCGGGAAGGCCGTAGTGCTCAAGAATTTTATCAATCTTCTCTTGATACCCGTCCTCGGCAAGAAGTATTGAAAAAATATACTCTCTTTCCGCTGTGGGATCAAAATCGGCAGCGTCAGGCTCGTCTACATCACGCGAGAGCTCTATGAAATCAGCATATCCGTCGGAGGAAAGGATTATTCTCGCCGCCTCCTCGCAGGATATACCGATACCGCCCTCCACCCTTCCGCCGACCGAATGGTAAAAGCGTGGATGCTCGCGGCAGATATCCGACAGGTATCCCTCGCCAAGAGAGGAGATTATCCGACACAGACCGCGAGAGTCAAGAAAGGGACAGCGACCGTCGGAGCACATACCGATAACGCCACCCGAGATATGCGAACGTATCTCACGGCCAAGCTCGCCGCCCAGCCCCTCGTAGACCTCCACCGTGCCATCGTCAACGTCAATCTCCCAGCCGACACAGCAGCTGTGACGGCATCTATCGGCTATGCATTTAAAATCCTTGTAATAGGATGGGAAATAAACCTTCATTTTATGTAACTGCGGTTTTATATTTGATTACTTATCAAACGCACCGATAAGGGCAACTACACCATTGAGAATAAAGAAAATTCCCGACACGGTGAACACCCAGGAGAGTGCACCGCCTTGATTAAAGAAGAGGCAGAACGCCACGATAATATAGATAACGGGCTTAACGAATCTCATCACGTGAGGCAGCGTAAGCTTTCTTACCTTAACGCGAAGAAGCTGGAAAAGCTCACCGATACCGCCGATAAGCAGGCAGGCACCGAGAATATAGAGTGCCAGAGTCACGAACAGCCATCCCGCCAGCAGCACCAATGCACCCAGCACGATCTTAACCACGCCCGCCATAGTGGACTTACGAAGAATATCAACCACGCCAAGCACGATAAGCGTCACGCCGATAAGGCTCATTGCGATGCTGACGATCTCGCTCTTGTAGATCATAAACAGCACGCCGATAACGATCAGAGCCACCGCTGTGGCAATTTCATTTCCACGAATTTTTTTCATATAAATCATTCCCTTCTGACGGTAAAGCCTATATCATACCGCCGTTAAATATCACTATCATTTTAGCACCAAAGCGGGCTGTTGTCAATAAAAAAGTTAATAAACCATTTCGAAAATTGACAATCAGTCTATATAATATCGGTACCCGTTTGGGTGCCGCTAAAACTTTAATTAGGATAACTGATATTAAGACGCTTATATACTTTTGTATATTTCATATTATCACTTTGTTCAATGCTTAATACAAAGTAAACACCATAAAAATAATATTCACTGCCAAGCTTCAAAAAAACAATTCTTTTTGTTTTATCATCCCACATTCTATCATCATATTCATCCCATTCTTCGTGGATTTCATCCCCAATAATTGTATTTTTCCATTTTCCCCCCTTGGTGTTTGATAAGTTGTGATGTGTAATGAACCACGGACTATATCCTTCTGGCGTTGCAGATTTTGCATAAAGCAGAGCTCCTTGCCTGCCAAAATTATTTTTTTCTTTTTCATTCCAGTCAAACCAAGTACAACAATCCAAATAAATCTTTTTTGAATTTGATCCATAAGACTTTTTAAAAACAAGTCTTTTGTTTGTTTTTGTTTTGACATTATCGCTTGATTTATCCGCAGCTTGCTCTATGGTTGCGTGATATACCTTTTTGCATATCCTTGGTTGAGGTGCAAGTTCCTCTTTGGGATACAATTTTAAAAGTTCCTGCTTAACTATTTCGGCAAAGTCTAAATCCACCGCTGTGATATGCTTTTCAAACGCCGCAGGAAACGGTAACTCTATTTTTTTGTTAGCAAACTCTACTATTATGTATTTATGATTATTTTGGGTTTTTCCTCCAAACCAAATAATTACTCCCGAACCGAAGGTTTTATGTAGCACTTGTTGTCCAATTATTTTCATAGCAGCATCCTCCATTTTTATTAATATACGAAAAAGAACAAAAAAACACTTTTAAAAAAACTAAAAGCCCCGAGGCAGGACAAAGCAAGCCTCGGGGTTTGATGAATTATTATGTGTTAAGCGTCTATATCGACCTCTGCCCTCTCGTACTGCCAATCTGCCGCCTTGATACAAAGCTCAAGCCCGTCCGCACCCTCGGGAGGATATATAGTCGAGGTAAGCGATCTGCCGTCCTCAAAAATCTCCACCGAGTAGTCGTCCATAACGATAGTCAGAGTCGTATCATCCTTGGCCGTATAGGGCATACGGCGAATACCGCTTAAGGAGTCGGGATCCTTCTCCACGCCGACGATCTGCTCGCCCGATTTGGAGCGGTCGAACACCCACTCGTCACCTTTAAGCATCAGGCTGGTGTAATTTCTACCGTCAGAGCGAAGCTTAAGCTCAAGGCTCTGAAGAGCGGTTGCCCTTATTGTGACAACTCCTCTGGTGACCCTATCCGAAAGTCCCTCGCCGCCTGCGACCGTACGTACCTCGCCGCATTTAACGACAGGCTCCTGGTACAGTCTGCCATCCCTTACCGACACTCTTCTCGCCACGGTGAGCATACCTGCAAATCCCCACTTTTCGGAGGGAACGTTTCTGTCCCACATATTGAGCCAGCCCATAAACACGTCCTCACCTGCGAAGGTCTGGGGAGCGTATACGTCAAATCCGTAATCAACTATACCGCGGGACTGCTCAACAAAGCGACCTGCCTTATAGTCGATTCTGCCGATGCAATAGCGACAGGTATGTACGTTGAGATGAATACCGTTCTCGCTGGGCTGGAACTGCTCACAGTAAAGAAGATATCCGAGAGTCTCGTTATAGTCGGGGCATTCTATCATCGTGCCTGCCGAATCAACGCCGAGAAAATCGTTTACGAATTCCCAGTTAAAGAGATCGGACGATTTGAATAGCAGAATTCTTCCTCTGCCCTCGATTTTTCTCGCGGCCACGATACACCAGAAGACGCCGTCGTGAAGCCAGATCTTTGGGTCGCGGAAATCGCAGGGAGCATATCCGTCGGGCAAATGCTCCTCGCCGATAATGATGCCGTGCTTTTTAAAGGTTATGCCGTCATCACTCTCCGCAAGGCATTGAACCTGCCTTATGCTTTCGCCCCCCTGGTTCTCAATAAAGCCGGTATATACAAGCCACAGCTTGCCGTCGTGGATTATCGCACTACCAGAAAAGCAACCGTTTTTATCAAACGGATCACCCGGCACTAACGCATTAGGCAGGTATGACCAATTGGTCAGATCCTCGCTGACAACGTGTCCCCAATGCATCGGGCCCCACTTCGTATCGTAGGGATGGTGCTGGAAAAAGGCGTGGTATTTGCCATTATAGAGTATAAGTCCGTTAGGATCGTTTATCCAGCCTACCTTTCCCGTTACGTGAAAGCCCGGCTGTTTTGTTTTGGTTATTGCCATATTTGTTTCTCGCTTTTTGCTCCCCCACCGAGCTTGGTGGGGGAAGCTGGATTAATTAAGTTTGTTTGCCGCAGGATTACTGAATTGCTGCAATATATCCCTCGGGAGCAGACTCAAGATTTACTCTGAAATCATCAACTACGAAGCAGCCGTAGTTGCTTACGGAGTCATCCACAACTCTGAAGAAGCAATCGGTGGTCTCGCCCGTGTACTGGTAGAAGTAAGCGTACATCTCGGTATTAACCTTACCGGGAGCCTCGTTATAGAAGGTCGCGATTACGGTACCATCTGCTCTTACAAGCTCAATGCGTACCTCACGGGTACCTGCACCGCCGAAGCGGAAGGAAACGTAGGAGTTCTTCTTGAGGGTGAAGGTAGAGCTTACAAGCTCGCCCTTGGTGTTCTCACAGTTGGTACCGTCGGGCTTGCAGAAGGTGAAGAGGTTGTTTCCGTCTTTTCTGTCGTCATTCTTGGTGTACCAGTCTGCGTCGTGCTCGGAGCTTTCTACCCAACCGAGAGTGTTCTGAGCACCCGCATCCCAGATGTTCTGGTGCCAACCGTCAAGGCCGTTCTCAAAGCTTCCGTTGCTTACGTTATAGTTGCCTGCAAAGATATTGTTTGCAACGATGCCGTCGGGAAGTCG
>JAZNWM010000100.1:0-3920 GCA_045593345.1 Eubacteriales bacterium | reverse complement strand
AAGCTGTCAATTGCGGGGTAATTATTATCACCGTTGCCGAGAATAAAATAATATACCGCATCATTTACAAAGGTATATACGCCGGCATCTTGATACCACGGAGTGCCGAGAGAGTTTATCCAAGCACTTTCTTCAACATATTTTCCTTCGGGATATTCGGTGTCCTTGTAATATACGCGAACGGTATAGGAGTTTCCGCACAAAATGCCTTCAGAAACCGTGGCAGTTCCGTTGAAGTTCGTATCGGTATATACTACTTCATCTCCCTTAAGTATTTCAAGCTTGATATATTCAGCGGTATTACTATTCAAAGTGGTATTTACCTTAACCGCACCGTAGTATCCGTCTTTTTCGGAATTGTAAAGCAGAGTTCCGTTTACTTCACCGAAAGTAATTGCTTCGAGAGTCTGTATCGTCTGTTCAAACAAAATGTGGGCAGTTACGCCGTTTCCATCGTGCAGATCGGCATACAGATAAACTGTGATCCAATAGGTCGTATTTTCCACAAGCCCCGTAGCACTTACAGAATTGTTGCCGATGGCAAGGCTTTGATTTGCTATGATATTATATCCGTCATATACAGCCATGCCAAGCCAACCGCCGGTCAAATTCAATATACCGTTTGCATCTGATACATTAAGTGTTGCAGAGCAGCTATTCATTGTAAGAGACGTGGGATTGAAATCGGATATTGTTGGATTCTCGGCATTATAAGGCAGACCGATGCTTACGGTATCGTTGTTGTTCATAAACTCGTCCGTACCGTCTGCATTGATATAGGTATCTGCAATATACTCGATATCCGTGACGGTGTAAGTCTTTTCTGTGTATGTGCCGTTTGGAATGGTTACAGCCACGTAAATACAGTTATAATGCTGTCCGTTATCCTCGACAAAGAAGGAAGAAAGACCGCCGCCGACCTGATATTTCGTTCCGTTCAGCTTCAAGGAAAGGATCGTGTGCTGACTCGGATTATTGAGCCAAATCTGAATATAAACGGTTTCGCCGGCTCTTGAATAAATCTCATATTCGGATTCTGTCGGGAAGTTAGCATTGAAATGATTATTGCTATCTGCAAAAAATTCATCAAGTGCTGTTTCAAACTGACGATAACTTCCTGCACGCATCATTCTGTACGACATCATCATCGGACGAACAGCGAATGCGCCAGGCAATCCGTCTGCCTGCGAGGGTTCACAGTTTGAAGCAAATATTCCCAGATATGTAGGAACATCCGTGTCGGGCTCAATGGGAGTTTCTGTGGGAGTTTCTATAGGGGGATCCGTGGGAGTCTCCGTGGGTGTATTTGTGGGAGTTTCTATAGGGGGATCCGTGGGAGTCTCCGTAGGAGTATTTGTGGGAGTCTCCGTAGGAGTATTTGTGGGAGTCTCCGTAGGAGTATTTGTGGGAGTCTCCGTAGGTGTATTTGTGGGAGTCTCTGTAGGAGTATTTGTGGGGGTCTCCGTGGGCGTATCTGTGTTTTGTGTAGGTGCTTTATAGGTCACAACATTACTCCAATCACTTGTGGAATAAGTGCTTCCGTTGCCAATAGCACGAACCTTTAAGGTCTGCCCGTCAGTCAAGGTTTTGCTTGTAACCGTGTTCTCAACATAAGATAAATTTCCATCAAGACTGATTTCAAATTTATCCGCATTTGAATCGGCTTTCCAGCTTGCCACATTCTCCGTTAGTGTAATAACGGGAGCTGATAACTTTTGTGTAGCTGTTGCGGGTGGATCATCATCACAAGAGACGAATCCAGCCAGTGCTGATAACACCATAAAGATAACAAGCATAAGGGAGACTAATTTTTGTTTCATCGAGATATACCTCCTTTAAGATTAAAAAATAAAAAGAGCGTCAACCGTAGTCAACGCTCCGAAAAACGCAAACTCCGATTGTCGCCATACAAATTTAAATAGAATTAGAGTATCTCGACCATAATCATTTAAGTGGAATTTGCACTTTTACCAAATTCTAAAAATGATTATGGAGAAAAAAGGGTATAATTCTCCCATAAAGAAAAGATACCGCTAATTCTACTATTAAATTTGTTTGGCATCTTTATTATATCACAAATTGTGCGTTTTGTAAACATCCTTTGTTAAATTCTGTAAAAATTATCTTCTTAAAAAATAACGTCATTTCTTTAGGAATGCATTTGCGGACACAAAAAAACACGGTATAACTCTTTCGAGATATACCGTATTCTTGAAAACTGTCCTTTAGCGCGCCTAGTAATGCCTTCCGTTTTTTTTTATTCAAACTGACTGTTCCAGAGATTTGCGTAGAAGCCGCCCTTTTGGAGAAGCTCCGTATGATTTCCCTTTTCAATTATTTTTCCGTTATCCATAACGAGAATTATATCCGCTTCCTTAATGGTTGAAAGTCGATGCGCGACGATAAACGACGTTCTGCCCTTCATCATAAGCGCAAAGGAATTTTGTATCTTTATCTCTGTACGGGTATCTATTGAGGAGGTTGCCTCATCAAGAATAAGCATCGGAGGCAGGCACAAAAGAACGCGAGTGATACATAAAAGCTGCTTTTGTCCTTGCGAGAGCGAGCCGCCGTCCTCACCTATCACAGTGTCGTAGCCCTGCGGCAGACGGCGAATAAAGCTGTGCGCGTGGGTGAGTTTTGCCGCCGCGATTATCTCCTCATCGGTGGCGTCGGGCTTGCCCATTATTATGTTTTCGCGTATCGTTCCGCTCTTGAGCCAGGTCTCCTGAAGCACCATACCGTAAGAGCCTCGGAGTGAAGCGCGTGTGAGATCTCTTACATCGTGACCGCTGACCTTGATTTTTCCGCTGTCAACGTCATAAAATCTCATAAGCAGATTTATCACGGTTGTCTTTCCGCAGCCCGTAGGACCGACTATTGCCACTCTCTGACCGTTTTCAATAGACAGGTTGAAATCCCGTATAAGCTCGCGGTCGGGTGTGTATGAAAAGCTAACGTCCTCAATGCTTACCTTGCCGTCAACCTCGTTTGCCTCAAGCACGTGGGCGTCGGGCGAGTCGGGTGTCTGCGAGGGCTGATCTACAAGCTCAAACAGGCGCGAGGCGCAAGCGAGCGAGTTCTGAAGCTCGGTCACAACGCCCGAAATTTCATTGAACGGCTTCGTGTATTGGTTTGCGTAATTTAAAAGCGAGAAAAGTCCGCCCACGGTAAGTCCGCCCGCGGCATTTCCCTGCTTTATACATATCATAGCGCCGACAAACGCGACCGCCGCGTAAACAAGGTTGTTTACAAAACGAGTCGAGGGGTTTGTAAGCGAGGAATAAAACAGGGCTTTGAGAGATGTTTTCTGAAGTCTGCCGTTTATCTCGTCAAAGGTAGCCAACGCCTCATCCTCGTGCGAGAACGCCGCCACTACTTTATGCTCGCATATCATCTCGTCGATAAATGCCGTCTGCTCGGCTCTGGTTTCAGACTGCGCCTTAAAGAGCGAGAAGGTGTTTTTTGCTATAAACGCCGCAACGAAAAGCGACAGAGGGGTTATAAGCACGACCACCGCGGTTATCGGCAGACTTATGGATATCATAAATCCAATAGTGCCTATAATAGTGAGAATTCCCGTAAAGAACTGCGAAAAGCCCATAAGAAGTCCGTCGCCGAACTGGTCAACGTCCGTTATAACCCGGCTGACCGTGTCGCCCACTGGCTTTGTGTCAAGATAAGAAAGCGGAAGCTCCTGTATCTTTACAAACGCGTCGCGCCGAAGTTTTTGCACGATACCAAACGTGATTCGGTTGTTAATAACGTTCATTATCCATTGGCAAAGCGCGGTTGCTCCGCAGACTACGCCTATAATGATCAAAATTCTGAAAATGCCTTCAAAATCAACGTTATCCTTGCCTATGGCGAGGTCTATTGCCTGACCTGCGAGAATGGGGACATAAAGCGTGCCTACGACT
>JAZNWM010000099.1:0-2368 GCA_045593345.1 Eubacteriales bacterium | reverse complement strand
GGTGGAAAGATCCACCTCAGGACAGGTGTAATTATTCTTGCCTGCGACCTCGGCAAGCGAGCGGTATACGTCGATCTCGGCTACAAGGGAGGCAGACTTACGGATACGCTCCTTATTATCCGAAATAAATGCACGAAGGCTGTCAAAGATTTCGTATTCAAGGCTGACAAGCTTCTCGTCTGCACTTAATATAGTGCTCTCCATCTCCTTCAGCTCCTGGGTGATATACCTCTCGCAATTGGTAAGCGTCTGCTTACGGACAAAACGGTCGGGAACCTGGTCCACGAAGGACTTGGAAACCTCTATGTAATAGCCGAAGACCTTGTTATATGCAACCTTCAGAGTCTTGATGCCCGTAGCATCCTTCTCACGCTGCTCTATAGACGCCATAATATCCTTGCCGCCGTCCTTGATGGAGCGGTAGTAATCAACGTCGGTATTAAAGCCAGCCTTGATCATTCCGCCCTCGCGTACGGTGAGGGGAGGATTATCGTCGATAGCCTTATCAATAAGCTCAAATATATCGTCAAGGGTATCAAGCTCCTTGGTTATACCTTTAAGCGTGCTCGACGAAAACGTAGAAATCAAGGCTTTAATCTCGGGCAGACGCTTGATGCTCTCGCCGATAGCCTTAAGATCTCTGGCGTTGGCGGTGCCGTAAACCGCCTTTGCCGTAAGACGCTCGATATCCAGCATTCCCTCAAGAAGCTCGGAAAGCTCATCGCGGCGGCGTCTGTCTGAAAACAGATCGGAGACCGCACTCTGACGGTGGGAGATGCGTACGGGGTCTACAAGAGGACGAAGCACCCAGGAATTGAGAAGTCTGGCACCCATAGCCGTCCTGGTCTTATCAAGCACCCAGAGAAGCGAGCCACGCTTTGACTTCAGTCGCATAGATTCGACAAGCTCAAGATTTCTTATAGTGTTAAGGTCAAGCTCAAGATACTGACCTCTTGAATATACGTTAATGCCTCTGGCAAAGGTAACGTCGGTCTTCTGCGTTTCCTCGATATAGGAGAGGAGTGCACCCGCCGCCATAACCGTCTCTCCGTCAGAAAGCTTCGTCGCGTCGTCCTTGAAATGACGGCGGCAAAGCTCCTTTGCCCTCTCGTAAACGAAGAGAGGAGCACGGTTATCGGTAATCAGAGATGAGAATCTCTCCTTTGCAAAATCCGTTATTGACGATATCTCCGACGCCCTGCGATTAAGGATGATCTCGGCGGGAGCGTAGGCACCGATCTCATTGCGAAGGAGGGTAAGAAAATCCCTGCCCGAAAGGTAGGTGGCAGAAACCTCGCCCGTGGAGATATCGGCAACCGCAATGCCTGCCGCGGAATCGGTAAGGCAGATGGACATAAGGAAATTGTTCTTGCCTTCGGAAAGCAGACTTGAGTCGGTGACGGTACCCGGAGTGACAACCCTGGTCACCTCACGCTTTACAAGTCCTGCCGACTCCTTAGGATCGCTGACCTGCTCGCATATTGCGACCTTGATACCCCTCTCAACCAATCTGCCGACATAGACGTCAGCCTTATGGAAGGGGACGCCGCACATTGCGGCACGCTTACCGTCTCCGCAATCCCTCGCCGTAAGCGTAAGCTCAAGCTCGCGGGAGGCGATCACAGCATCCTCAAAAAAGCACTCGTAGAAGTCGCCGAGGCGGTACATAAGAATGAAATCCTCATACTCTGCCTTGACGTCCAGATACTGCTTCATCATCGGGGTGACGGTGGTAAGGTCGCTTCTTTTATCTATGATAATAACCTCTGCCATAGGGCAAAATACCTCGTAATCTTAGTTTAGTGACATCCCTTACAGGTGGAGCAATCGTGAGTACACTCACTGGGACGCTCACCTGTAATACAATATTTGATCTCTGCGTTTACATCTGCCATAAGGGCGTTCATAGCACGCTGTGCCTCGGCAAATCTGATATACTTGGGGTGCGAGCCTATCTCGGAGGAGAGCTGCTCTATTCTGGCACGCAGGTCGGCAATTGCACGCTGATCTGCCTCAGAAGGATCCTTCGCAAACTCCTGACCGAGAAGCATCCTCTCTGCCTCGTATTCGTTCATTTTATTCTGAAGCTCGGCATCCGACTGGAATTCGCCCTTCGCCGCCTCAAGATTCTTTATTTCATCACTCCTTGCGATCTCCTCGCCAAGTGCGTGTGCAAGCTCAATAATCTTAGTCATTTCAATATCCTCATCTTTCTGCCTCGCCCAAAAGGTGATATGGGCAGGCCTTGGTAATTTTTACGTATACAAATTCGCCGACAGGGGCGTCCGACTCAAAGTAAACCGGCTTGTTGGTAAGCGTTCTGCCCGAGAGAATTCGCCTGCCGTCGCGAAGCTCGTAGGAATCGGTA
>JAZNWM010000098.1:0-4568 GCA_045593345.1 Eubacteriales bacterium | reverse complement strand
AAAGGCTGAGTCAATCGCTTAAGCAAAAGCTTTTGACTCGGCCCACTTTTATCTTACCGCAGAGGAGCGGCTGTAGATAAAAAGCTCCTCTTTATTTCTTTAAAGCATTATTGATAAACTTCTCCGCATCACGAAGGATCTCACGCGTTTCATCAAAGGTCAGCATTTCTGACGCCTTCTCATAGGGGAAGAAGCCTGCCTCCAGCACCTCGCCCTCTTGACAGCTTATACCGTCATCGGTGCATTTGCCGAGAAAATATACCACTCGCTTTACCGCATCGGGAATGCGACGCAGGGGATATTCTATCTGCCGTCTGAAGCCGTCTATAGCCTCAACCTCAACGTTCGTTTCTTCCTTAAGCTCTCGGCGGGCGGTGTCCATCTCGCTCTCGCCCTCTTCCATATGCCCTTTGGGAAAGCCAACGTCACCGTTCGGGCTTTTGATCAGCAAATAGCAGCTTTCGCCCGCCTCCTCTCTGTAGGCCACAAAGCCGCAGGACGTTATGTATCTCATCACTATTCCCCCTCGTAATAATCCACGTCCGCATCATCGGGATAAAGCTTGTTTATCCCCATACCCCACACGCCGATCTTTTCGGAGTCGGGGTAAACGGTAATATCAACCTCCTGCACCGCGTCGAAATCTATGTATACCAGCATTTCGGTTTCGGATGCGTTTGTCAGCTTGTGAGCACCCTCGGGGCCGGTGGGGAAGAACAAAAGCTCGCCTCCGCGAACGGTACGCTCACCGTCTGGAGTCCTGAGAATGCCCTCGCCGCTTATGATGTAGAAGGTCTCCTCGTTGTTATGATGGTAGTGATATGGGTATGCGGCCTTTTTCGGCGGCAGCTCGTAAACGCTGACTACAGAGCTCTTCGCCTCACCAAAGGGCAGAAGCTTGCGTCTGTAGTACTCGTATTCGGTATGCTCACATCTGTGCGTTGCAGGTATATCCCCAATTGATTTATGCTTGATATCGCTCATATTTTTATCCTTTTTTTCTGTTGTTTTAAAAGCAAAACGGGTTTTCAATACTCTCTTTACCGAACAGCCTTGTCGCCATCCTGTACATAGCCCTGGCGTGAATCCTGTCGTGCCAGATAAAGCGGCGAAGCAGCTTGCGAAGCGACCAATCCTCGCCATAACTACCTTCTATGGTAGTGTTATTGAGATAATCTACCCTTTCTTCAAGTAGTTCAAACCCGCGTTTTCTGCACTCGTAAATATTGCCGTTGTTGTCAGCATCAACGTCTATTTCAGCAAAATAATATTCATTTACATTTTTAGTATGCTCGTACATCTCGTCAGCAGAGCGGGGAACACTACCGTAAAAGGTTTGTCGCTCGGCTGATGCTATCGCCGCCTTGTCCGGAATGGATCGGTAAAGGGTGAGAAAATCCTCTGCAGATTTTAATGCCATAGCCTTAAGAGTCCTGTATTCATCACTTGTCAGGGGCGTTTTTTCGCCTTCAAATATTACGTCTGAATCGGCGTCCCGTATATTAAGCTCGCTTTTCTTTTCCTCGGTTATTTCCACGCATATTTCATCATTGACGCAGCGTCCCAACCAGTTGGAATATGATATTATCTCTTCCTTCATTTTTTCCACCGCGACCTTAAGGCCTTCGCCTCTGGTATATGCACCTACGTAATCTATTGCATAAAGCAGACTGTCGTCGACGTTATGCTCCCATACGCATTTAATTACCGTCATCTTCTTATCAGTATTCCCTTCATAAATTCCGATTCGTTATGGAATCTGTAGATAATATCCATCTCCTCCTCGGTACAGCCGACAAGCAGCTTTATCTCAGAGTCCCGCTTCATAAGGTCAACGATGCACATTACGGCATTTACTCTGCCGTCGGGCAGTGAGCCACGCCACAGATCAATTCCGCCGCCGTCCATCGATGCGGTGCCCTCTATATATCCGTAATCCACCTCGTATATGCAGTCGGGGAACCTGGGATGACGGCTACCCTTCGGTCTGTCTATTACGATTTTGCCTGTGTCAACCAGCCTGTCCACAGCACTCCAGAACTCTCTGTCCATATCTGCCTCCAACGGTTTAGTATAGCTACATTATATCACGAATTCTCCGAAATATCAATGGTTTAATTCTGTTTTCCGATAAATCAAAAAGCCCGACGTTTAAGTCGGGCTTTTTTCAAGGTGCAGCTCTTAATATCCTTTGTTCTATTCGTATTTTTTCATAAATGCGTCGGGATTTTCTATAGCTGTAAATAATCCGAGTCCCCACCTGAAGTCCTTTTCATACAGGGCAAGGGCAGTGTAATTGTCCGTGCTTTTCAGCCTGAAATTCCGCGTATGAACAAAGCGGTCGGAGTCCTTGGCGTACTTGTACAGATTGCGTATTTCCGAGGAGCTGTAGATGGGCTCTCCCGCATCGTTTGCCGGGATATGGAAGCTTATTCCGTTCTCGTAGCAAAGATCCGAAAATCGCACGCCTGTGAAGACGAGAATCATTTTCTCGCTATTCCTGTATTTTTCGTATTCCTTGGTGATTATCCCTGACGCCCCCTCTACCTCGGGAGTAAGATCAATGCCGAAATCCCTGAAGCCGACGCATTGGCTGTACGCCCATTCTCCAAGCTCGCCGCCTGCATTCCGGGCGAAGCTGATTGCGGTAGTATAGCTTGACGTCAGATAAAAATCACCGTATTGAAAGCTTTTATCTCCGTGGGTGTATACCAGGGTGTCAAGAAAATATCTGTTGCCCTTGCGACGGTAATCGCGAGACTTATCCTCGGGGATTATGTTGCTGTATCCCAGTTTTTTCGCAAATCTCATAACCGTGTCGCAGGCGGCAAAGAAGCTCTTGCGTTCCTCCTCGCCCACCTCTAAAGCGTATTTTCGCGTACCGTGAAAGAGAGGGATAAGACACTCGTCCTCCTTGCGTGAAGCCTGCTCCGCTTCGTATTTTTCAAGCTGAAAATTTTCGTATTTTATCATAAGCCCTTCCAATCGCTCAAAGGTTTTCTTCCTTTTCAATAAGCTTGTATATTCGTACTGTTGACAGCGGATCGTATACGTATCCGCAGAAGCTGAGTCCGGTCGTGGTCAGAATACAGTCATCCACCATGTCGGCGGGCTCGCCCTTGATGGGGCATTTTGCAATGATCTTAAGCTCCTCGTCCATAATGGCTATCCTGCCCTTTTGAGATAAAACCACGCGATTTTTACTGTCAAAGCCAAAGGGATAGCTACCGCCGGGCAGTCTTATCCGCCGACCCTTATAGGGAAGGGGAGCCTTGTCGTTAAACACTATTCCGTTCATCGTCTCCCCGTCAAAGTCATAGAAGGATTTCTCTGAAGCAAAAGGCATTCTGCCTTGACCAAACTCCTCCTTCGGGATGGGCTCCAGTCTCTCTCCCGCGAACCGTACCGGCACAAGCCTGTCGGAGCCCTCTGCGTCATATCCGAATAAATAGCAGTGCTCCTTTTTCGTGTGATCACCGAAGTAGCTTCTGTATATCTTTCCCTTGATCTCGACTACTAATTTGAGCCCTACGGGTGCTCCTTTACCCGAGATCGCCTCCTGCGTTTTAATATATTCGGTATAAAGCCCATCGCCTCTTTTTCTGTTAAGCCAATAGGGGTCGTAAATACTCTCCTCGCTTGGCATAAGGCAAACGCCGAAGAACTCCTCCAGCAGTCTGGTTTTTTCTTCCGCATCGCTACAGTCAAGGATGCTTGACAGCCGCTTTTTATATCCCTCACCGTATCCGATCAGGGCGGGTATTCCGTATACGTTTTTGCTTTTGACAAATTCATCGTCCGAATACAGCACCGTGCATTTTCCACCCTGGAAAAATCTGAACTCGATATAGTCGCTGTCGTGGATATAATAATGCAGCACGGGGCGGTTTACTCTTTTAGAGATCAGCTTTGCCTCATTAACCGATGCCTGCTGTACGTTATCACCCAGCTTACCAATGTACGTCTGCCACCCGGCAGAGAAGGACTGAAATTCAAATCCGTAAACCCTGACCGCACCCTCGCTGTAAACGTGTATACTTGATAACGTAGTTCCCATAAGCCTCTCCTTGATATAATGGTGTATGATTCCCCCGATTATATCAATTATAGCACCGTTAAATAAATTATACTATATAAACATATTTTTTTCAATAGAAATCCAAAAAACTTAGCCCGCCTCGCCTTGCGTTGTGTATCACTCGACTCAACAGTAAAAAACACCCCTTTACCCTATAAAACGCGACAAGGGGCGTAACAAAAACGACAGAAAACCAACACATTCAAGTCATAAATAATATGAAAATGAATTCTTAGTGCGGAGCAGCCTCTTTCTTTGGTGCACACGCGGGACGTAAAACAATATGTTATTTAACGATATTAAACATAGTAAAAAGCAGTGGCACGATGAAAGTCCATCGTGCCACCCGATTAAATAGATTGAATTTTATGCAGAATTTTCAGATATTACTTTGCGTAGCCGCTACAAGTTATCTCGTGCATAGAGGGATACTTGGTTGTAGTACCTGCGGGCATTGTGAATCTGATCTGTGTAGCACTTACGCCGCCGA
>JAZNWM010000097.1:0-7162 GCA_045593345.1 Eubacteriales bacterium | reverse complement strand
TTGGCCTCCGACTTGGAATTTCCCTGCGGATAAGCTCGTTCATACCTCTCACGTCGTCAATTACGTAATCGTAGCCTCCCTTGCTCGCAAAGAAGCCGTAATCATCGGGCGTTGCAACGGTATCACCGTGGCCCAGATGGTCGTGACCCGCAAGAGCAATGCCTGCGTCAGAGAGTGCTTCTGCCATTCCCTTATATCTTCCGATATAGTCCATCATACCGTGAGATATCTGAACCACCGCCCTGATATTGTTATCGGAGGGTACAAAAAGCTCAGCGTGGATGGTGTTTTTGCCGTCGGAGGACGGGAAGGCTGCGTCCCTGTGAATGTAATTCATACCTTGCTCCCTTCGTTAATCAAGAATCAAAAATCAGTTCTGCTCACCGTAGAGGAAGCGATCAATCTCCTCCTCGGTGGGAATAGAAGAGCCTGCACCCTGACGGGTGATAGTAAGAGCCGCAGCAACGTTACCGTACTTGATAGCCTCCTTGATATCACCCTCGTTTCGAAGGTATTCAAGAGTCATAGCGGCGGTGAAGGCATCGCCTGCGGAGGTGGTGTCAACGATCTTATCCGCTCTTACCGCGGGGAAGGTGTTATAACGCTTTCCGTCGTAGAGGAATGCACCTCTTGCACCCTGCTTGATAACGACGTTCTTCGCCTTGGTCTTTCTCGCAATAGCAAGTGCCGCACGGAGAGAGGTCTCCATACTTGTGGGAAGGATGCCGGTAAGCTCAAGTGCCTCCTGCTCGTTGGGGGAGAATATCTCTACGGGAGGAAGCTGCTCAAGGTCAAGCTCCTTCGACGCACCGGTTGCATCGATAAAGATGGGAATACCCTTGGAGGCGGCAAGTCTTGCCGCGGTGACAACTATAGGATAAGGAATCTCAAAGCCAAGATAGAGTGCGTCGGGATTAGACTCAAAGGCCTCAATCACGATGTCTGTGGTAAGCTGGGCATTGGCACCGGGATAAACCACCGTTCTTACGCGTCCCTCACCCTCTCTGATAACAACGGCAAGGCCCGTGGGGTTATCGTGGTCAACCTTGATATAAGCGGTATTAAGGCCGATCTCCTTATAGTAGTTATAGAGCTTCTGGCCGTGGATGTCAGCACCGAGCTTGGCACAGAAAACGCTCTCTGCACCGAGGCGGGAGAAGGCGATAGCGGCACCAGCTCCCCTGCCGCCCGGAACGTAGGCAACACCGCCGTTATCAATAACAGTCTCACCCGCCTCGGGAAGCTTATACATATTCATCACGAAGTCAAGATTTGAGCTTCCGATGACAAGAATTCTTTTTTTTGACATATATTTCTCCATTCCGCCGCGGAAAGCGGCATTCTAAATTGCTGAAATTAATGAGAGTAAACCGAGGGAAGCTTATAAACGCCCGCATCCTTCAAAAGCTCGGTTGCCAGGGAGGCCTCTCTGCCGCGGCAGGTGAATACGAAGCTCTGATAGCCCTCGCCTGCCAGGTGGCCGATAGCCTTCATCATCGCTCTCGCCCTGACGTTATCCTGGTGAGCAAAGCTTTCGTCAAAGCAGATGGGAGGCTTCTCGCCGTAAAGCATATCGATAAGTGCCGAACGCACCGCGATATACGCCATATCTCTCGTACCTCCCGAGAGGAAATCAATAGACCTGCCCTCTCCGTCTGCACCGCTGAAGGTGACGTCAAGTCCGTCGGACACACTGAAGGAGGCATACTTTCTATCGGTCATAATCTCCATCATTCCGGTGGCGAACTCGCCAAGCCTGGGAGATATCTCCGCACGGAGATTATCGGTAGCGTTATTGATAGCACGAAGGGCAATGAAGTACGCCTTGTGCTTCTGCTGCATATCCTCGCGGCGTTCCGCAAGGGCATTGATTCTCGAGTAATACTGGCTGGGCTCACCTGCACGTGCCTTAAGTGCCATAAGCTCGTTCTCTACGTCAAAGGCAAGCCTGTCCTCCTCGGCAACGCGAGCCTTGGCATCGGCAATACCGTTGATAATCTCATCGTGGTTGATGCCCATAAGAGCTTTTCTCATAAGAGGAGTAACCTGGGCACGAACGTCAACCTCGCTCTTGTCGGAAAGGTTGCGGCGAATTTCTCTTACGGTGATCTCTATGTTGGTCTTCTCATCAAGAAGCTCGTTCTTCTTCTCAAGGAAGAAGCGTACTCTTGCCTCAAGCTTATCAAGGAAGTCACCGAGGTCGGTCGCGGGAGGCTCCTCGCCCCAGCGGAGAATAAGGATGGTAAGCTCACGCTTTGCCTCCTCGTATCTCTCTCTTGCCTTAACAACCGCAACCCTTGCATTCTCGGTTGCCACAGCCATAGCGTCTCTCTTGCTTCTTGCCTCGGCAATAACGCCTATCTTACCCTTAAGATCCTCATAGCTCGACGTACCGAACTCGGTTTCAAGCTTACGAAGTGCATTGGTGTTTTTAATAAGAGCGTATGCGAGGTAACCGCCGCCGCAAAGGGCAAGTCCGCCAACCACCGCCGCAATAATCATACCGATCTGCATAGCAGGATTGGATGCGGCGAGAATCTCAAACACGCCTACCGCGATAAGAACGAGTCCCGCAAGGATGGCAAGTGCGGTATTACGAACGTTCTGCTTCCAAAGAGAGGTAGCACGGCTGACGATAGCCTCCTCGCCGCCAAGCTCGCCCGCACGCTCGATAGCATTCTCAATCTCGTGGGTGATTCCGATAGCCGCCTTCTGTGCATTATAGGCGTCCTGTGCGTCACCGTATGCGTGATATGCCTCGTTAACGCCCTTCCTCGCAACGAGAAGGTCGGTGAGATACTGCTCGTCGGGATAGAAGCCCGCACGGGTATTTTCCTCTATGAATTTGTTATAGAATTCGGTCTTCTCCTCCATCTCCTGCTCGAGAAGATGAAGCTGATCGAAGGTCTGGATAAGCATAGCGTGACCGTAGGAGGAGTCAAGCCCCTGAAGCCTCTCTTGCTTCTCCTCCGCCTCGGCTCTTCTGGCACGGATGCGGGAGAGCTCTGCCTCCTTCTCAAGAATAAGCCTGTTATCGCGGTTGCAGATATCAAGGCTCTCCTCAAGTGCATCCTCCTTACGGGCGAGGTCAACGATCGCACCGCCCGAGCCCCCCTCGTGAAGAAGGGCGTTCATCTTATCCGATATTCTTACGATAGCACGCTGCTTATTGATCTTCTCGCTGCCTGAGAAGATGATGTTCTCTATAGATTGCTTCACCGAGCCCTCGTTAATACCCGAGTCGCCGATCTGACCGATAAAGGCGGTATTGTCAAACAGCTCGCTGTCCACGCCGAAGAATACCTCACCCGCAGCAAGCTTACCGAAAGCGGGAGCACCCGTCTCAACGTCGACGATAGACGCCTCCTCGCGATAGGTAGGATTATCGGATTTATCGGTGGGAACGGTTGAGCGGTTGATAACGTATCTCTTGCCGTCAACGCGGACGTACATAGAGCCGTGAGCCATACCGGTATCCCAGTTTATCCTTTTCTTTCTCTCCTCAAGACCCTTCGCACCGTCGTCGGTAAAGCCGTAAAGCATATACCTGATGAAGGCGGCAATAGTGCTCTTGCCCGATTCGTTCTCGCCCTCAATGATATTGACGCCGTCCGAAAACTCGAAGGTCATATCATTGATGCGGCCGAAGCTTTTGATTATGATTTTTTCAATTATCATAGGACTGTCCTTTCCTGCTCTCCGCAGAATACAAAAATATTACACTTGCATTCACGCGAAAAATATGATAAAATATATATAAATATAGTTTTACAACAATATTATACACCACAAATTATTATTTTGCAAGAGGGTGAATCAATGTTTCGCAAAAAAAATGAAGTTTATCGCGGCAGAGAATGTACTGTAATTGACAATCTCGGCTGCTGCAGTCTTGCCGACACATTGGAGTGCGGACAGGCGTTCAGATACGTGAGGCTTGTCAGCGAGGGGGATTACGTTGAATATCTGACGGTTGCATACGGCAGGATAATCCGCGTAGGTCAGAGGAAAGCGGGCGAGCTTATCTTCTACGACGAGTGGAGCGAGGAATACGAGGCGGCAGTAAGCAAATATTTCGGATTTAACACCGATTTTGAGGCTATACGAGAGGATATTATCTCCCGCACCGACTCGGAGTGGCTGAAGCGTGCCGCCGAGGAGGCAAGAGGCATCGTGATATTGAAGCAGGAGCCCTGGGAGACGCCGTTTTCATTTATTATTTCACAGAACAACAACATACCGAGAATAAGAAAGATTATTCGTAATATTTGTACTCGGTACGGCGAAAATCTGGCGGCGAAGGCGGGGCTTAAGGATTGTCCACTGCCCGATTCTATCCTCACCGTCGGATGCGAGGAGTGCAGCCAATGCGGTATATGCTACTCCTTCCCCACTCCCGAGCAGGTGGTAAAAAATCCCGAGGGACTGTTGCCATCCCATCCCGGATTCAGATATAAGTATCTGATTGACGCGGCAGAGCGTGTTTACGACGGCAGAGTTAATCTTGCCGATATTGAGGCGGCAGCGAGCTACGATTATACGGTAGAAAGGCTGAAGGAGATACTCGGCGTGGGTGACAAGGTAGCAAGCTGCGTTGCCCTTTTTGGCTTTGCAAATCTTGAGGCATTTCCTATCGACGTGTGGATGAAGCGTGCCATTGACGAGTACTTTGGCGGACATCTCGACCACAAGGCACTTGGCCCTTACGCCGGCGTGGCACAGCAGTATATCTTCCACTACATAAGAAATCTACAGGGAGAAAAGTAATCCCGAGAAGTTAAAAAAACGCAAAAGACGCACTTTGACACAGTTCGTGCCAAGGTGCGTTTTCTTTATGCTAAAATAGTGTAGAGGTGAGAACTATGGATATGTTTGAGGAAGCAAAATCGTTATACGTTATGATAAAAATGCGAAAAATGACGCAAAGCGAGGCTGCAAAAATGCTTGGGGTCAGCCAGTCGTACGTGGCAAATAAAACAAGACTTTTACAGCTTGATACAGAGAGTCAAGGCAAAATAGTTGCCGCAGGTCTTAGCGAGCGTCACGCCAGAACTCTGCTGCGGATAAAGGACGAGAATCTGCGTCGCGAGGCCCTTGACAAAATCCTGGAGCGTAGGCTTACGGTTGCCGAAAGCGAGGCCTTATGCGACCTTATCAAAACCTCAGATGCTCCAAAGCTTATCGGGAAGGCTGAGCTATTAGAGGCAACTGATGCCTTTCTGAAATATATTGACTCATCAATGACGGCACTACGCTCGCTCGGTGCCGGGACAAGCATTAAAACAAGCTATAAAAATCAGCGTTTGCACATAAGTATTTTTATTGATGAACAAGGAAAAATATAGTTATTATGACAACTATATTTTACATATTTGTAGTTTTTTATAAGCTTTATAACAAAAAAGCGACGGAAGAACCCGTCGCTTTTTGTTTGGATTTACTGTGGGAGAGTGCCGGTGGTGGGGATCATTATACTGGCGGAATCACCCGTGATAACCCCGGGAAGCTCGCCGTTCCACTTAGAAAGATACTCTATGTACTTAAGATATTCGGTAATAAGTTTTATCTCCTCAGAGCTCTTACCCTCAAAGTCAATATCGTATTCCACCGACGTCACAACGCCGTTCTCGTCAAGAATCTCGGTTTCGTTAATTTTGAAGCCGAGGGCACGTGCTACCTCTATGGATTTCAGCTTTACCGACTCTGCCTCAGCCCTTGCGACCTCGATCTGTGCCTCGGCATCTGCCTTTGCCTTCTCGATCTTTGCCTGTGCCTGAAGCTTTGCTACCTCAAGCTCCTTCTCCGCGTTTACGATAGCGGTAGCCTTCTCGTACTCAGCCTTAAGCTTCTCCTGCTCGGCAATCATCTTATCCTCAACCGTCTTTTCAAACGCCTCGGAGAAATCAATATTAGTAAGCACGACCGCAACGATCTCTACGCAGTATTCATCGTCTACCGCCGCCTTTATCGTATTCTCAACCAGAGGTGAAATGGTAGAACGGGTCTCAATAATGTTCATAGCAGAGTAGGACGAGAGAGTGGCCTTGGTTTTCTCTGTCGCGATTGACTCGATTCTGTTAGCGAGCATATCGATAGTACCGTATTGGTTGGCAATATCAATAACCTTGCCCTCGTCAATTCTGTACTGAACGGTCATAGCAATATCCATCGTCTGTGCATCCTTGGAATACGCCTGAGTAATGATACTCATATTTTGAACCTTCGCATCGTAGTATTCGTACTTCTCGGTTATCCACAGATCAAAATACGTGCCTGCTGTACGAACGTTTTTTGCCTCGCCAAGATGCTTAACCACAGCGACCTGACCCGCCTCAACGGTATGAAAGCTTGAGGGGACGATGATAATACCCAGAAGCCCGATCACGGCGACTATAACGCCGAGCACGTTTACCTTAAAGGTACGCTCCTTGTAAATAGTATAGGCAACGAGGCCTGCACCGATAGCGATTACAACTAAGAAAACGCCACTGAAAATAATACCAAAAGACATTTTTTTCCTCCAATAATAATATGTTTTTCAGCCGAGCCTTACTCGACCTGCTTTGCCAAGCGTCTTTTTTTCTTGGTGATATTATTGTATCACTTTTTCGGGCGGTTGTCAAAGCCGATTTTGGAAGGCCCGCGACAGTCTTGAATAAAGTCGGTCGTTTTCGGGGGTAAAAATTGCCCTCATCTCCTTTTTTCTGCCATTTTCTGCCATTTTGAGTCTTTTTGAAGGTTTTTATTGGTACGGCTCTCGTCTGCTGCAGCAAGATAACTAAGCAGGACAGAAATGCCTATAGGTATTCCCCCTCATCATCTGCTACGCAGGAGCTTCCCTCTGAGGGAAGTCTGAAAAAGCTCTCCCCCGACTAATCGAGGGAGAGTTCTCTATTTATAAAATATCAACTGATTTTCGCCAATTCTGCCATAGCACGAAAATTGTGAGGGAGATTTTCCGTTCTTCTGACCGAAGGCGTAGTTACCTACGTCGAGAGTCGAGCAAACGGCGGCAGAAAATTTATTTTCGTTCTCGTCAAATATGACGCCTTAGGTATCAATTTCTCTGTTCTCAAGTGCGGCAAGTCCCTCTCTAAATGCTCGTGCAGCCAGGAGGCGTTCTTCCTCGTCCGCGCTCTCCAGCATAGGAAGAAGCTGACGG
>JAZNWM010000096.1:0-10211 GCA_045593345.1 Eubacteriales bacterium | reverse complement strand
CTACTACGCCCAAGTCTGCAGCGATTGAAGACGTCTACACCACCGTTGAGGAGAGCGTTGTAATTCCTGCAAGCGAAGCTGCAATTTACGAGCAGAATGCACCCGCAACTGTGCTTGAGGATGAGCCTGTCTTCGCTGTTCCCGAGACTATCATTGTGGATGAGGTCGCTCTTCCCAAGTCTGCGTCAATTGAAGACAGCTACACCGCTGTTGAAGAAACCACCGCAGCTCCCGCAACTCCTGTGGCTGTATTTGAGCATCCCGCCGATGCAACCTCCCTTGAGGATGAGACGGTTGAGTACAGGACTACCACCATTCTTGACGACGAGGACAACGTTGTTCTTAAGGTATCCGAGCGTGTTAACAGCGGCGAGTCTGAGTACAGTCCGGTTGTTGTCGCTGACGAGGAGCAGACCCACGATGACTCCACCGAGAGAAAGACTAATACCAAGATTTCTACCATTCCCACCACCAAGAACGGAAGGATTAAGCGTGAGGATCCTATGATTCCCACTCTGCCTCCTGTCTCCGCTATTGGCAATGGAGCTAATCCCACCGAAACTCCCTTTGTTCTTCCTGCTACAGCACAGGGTATGGCAAGTATGGCCACCTATGATTCCAAGTCCGATGAGTCTGGTTCGACAAGCTTTGCAAATGCACTTGAGGACAGCCGCAGCATTCCCGTTGCACCGATGCTTGACGCACGTGCGACAGCTCCCGAGGCTGTGGAGCAGGTAGAAGAGCCTGCAACACCCGTACCCACTCCCGCTGAGCCTAAGAGCAACGGCCCCATTATCGCAGATGCCGATGTGGAGATCCACTTTGCAGGCGATTTTGACGAGGAGCCTGAGTCCGAGCCCGAGCTTGTAGAAGAGCCTATCGTTGAGGAACCCGCTCCTGTGGATGAGCCTGTTGTTGAGGAACCCGCTCCCGTGGATGAGCCTGTCGTTGAAGAACCTGCTCCCGTAGAGGAGCCCGTGGCTGAGGAGCCTGCAGAAGAGCCTGCTCCCGTAGAGGAGCCCGTGGTTGAGGAATCTATTCCCGACGAGCCTATCGAAGAGCCCATAGAGGAAGAGATTCTCGTTGAAGAGACGGTAGAGGAGGAGCCCGTTGAGGAGCCCGCGGAAGAGCCCGCTCCCGAGGAGCCCGTTGAGGCACCCGTTGATCCCGCCGAGGATATTATTGACGACGGTATGATCCATACCGACGCTATCCACGCCGACGAAATGATGACCGATGAAGAGGCTGAGGAGCACATCGAGGTTATTGAGGAGGAGCCCGGCAGAGAGAGAACCGGCAAGATGCACGCCATCAACCTTGACACTCTTTGCGAGAACTTCGCCTACGGCGAAACAGTCACTCTTGAGGCCCTGCAGGCAAAGAAGCTTGCACCCAAGAATGCAGGCAGAGTAAAGATTCTTGCAAGAGGCGTTATGACGAAGAAGCTTGATATTATTGCAGATGGCTTCTCGCTCCAGGCTGTTAAGATGATCACCCTTGCGGGCGGTCGTGCCGAGCAGTTTAAGTAATTAAATCAATGCGGTGGGGAGCTTTTCTCCCCACTGTAATAAAAAAAGAGAACGTTGCATTAGCTTCGTTCTCTTTTTTCTACCTATATATAATATATTAGGTTATTTATTCATCTCGGAGTAAAGCTCCTCCATAACCGTACGCAGGGCTTTTGCATCAGGCTTCAGAATGCGTCTGTCGTAGGTAATAAGACCGTTGGTCTCGTCCTCAACGTCTGATACCTGGGTGTATACCAGGGCACAAATACCTTTTCGGATAAGTGGCTTTATCTCCTCGCCGTACAGACGGATAAGGGCGTCCTCGTATTCCTTTGCCGTCTCGTATCCGCCATATCCGTATTCGCTCTCGCCGAAGAGATGTCCCTTAACGCGGTGAGAATAGCCTCCGAATTCGCTGATTACTATGGGTCTGCCGTCCCTTCTGCCGATTCTTACCTTCTTAAAGTACACGTGGCGAGAGTCAACGTCGCTTCGCCTTCTCCAGAACCATCCCGACGTGGAGTCGTATATCCTTGTGGGATCCTGCTTTTTTGCAACAAGGTACATTCTGTCGGCGTCAAACTGTCCCCAACCCTCGTTGAATATGGTATAGTAAAGCACCGAGGGGAAGTTATGAAGATGCTCGATAGTGCCTATCATCTCTCTTTCAAATACCAGCCTCGCTTCCTTGTCCCGATGTCTTATGAGTATAGGCAACCGCTTGAAGCCGATCGTGGGCAGGGCGGTGTCAATAAGCCAGGAATAATCCGAATTGTTGACCATATCCTGGAACACCACCATACCGTGCCTGTCGCAGAGATGATAGAATATTTCGGGCTCGACCTTAATATGCTTTCGCAGCATATTAAAGCCGCATTTTTTCATTCTTAGAATATCATCCTCATATCCCCGACTCGTCGCAGGCAGGAAGATTCCGTCGGGATAATATCCCTGGTCAAGCAGACCGTTGAAGAGATATGCCCGACCGTTAAGCGTCAGCCTCGGCACGCCCTTTATCCTCTCAACCGCAATCTCACGAAGGGCAAAGTAGCTTCGCACCTTGTCCTCACCCGACCTTATGGTGAAATAGTAAAGGTGGGGATGATGTGGTGTCCACAGATGCTTATCAATTGGCGAGATGGTTATCTCGTCGCCGTCAAGCTCGTATATTCCACCCTCGTCGAGAGTTATGGTCTTGTGCCTCTCGCCACCGTAAATCTTGATTTTTACATTGTCCGCCGTAGAGGTTATCTTGATTTTTTCAATATAATTCTCTGGCACCGATTCAATCCAGACGGTCTGCCATATTCCGCTGACGGGGGTATACCACATTCCGCCCCTGTCTCTCTTCTGCTTACCGTAGGGATACAGGCCGGACAGATCGTCCCTCGCCTCTACGTATATCTCGTTTTCTCCATCGCAGATAAGCTCGGTAATATCGGCAGAGAATGGAAGGTATCCACCCTCGTGACTTACTGCTAATCTACCGTTTATTAATACGCTGCAGATAGTATCCACCGCACCGAAATGCAGAATTACTCTACCTTTATTAAAGCCGTCGGGCAGGGTAAAGCTGCGTCTGTAGTGCATAAGACTGCCCTCGGGTATCTCTCTTTCAATTCCCGACAGCAGGCTCTCAGGCGGGAAGGGAACGAGAATTTTTTCCTTGTATTCGATTTTATCGCTTTCTCCATAGCTTACACAGAAATCCCACTCACCGTTAAGGCAGAGGAAGGAGTCGCGTACCATTGAGGGACGGGGATACTCGTTCCAGGGCGTTTTTTTATCCATTTCCTCTATATATTCGGTTTTTAGCGTGGGATAAATTATACTTTCCTTTTTACTCATATCTGCTCTCCTGAAAAGAGGGTATTTTTCTTTATTTTACCATTTTATCATTGTAAATACAATAGCTTTTCTATATTTTATAAAATATTTTAGGCAGCTCTTTATTGACAATAGACAAAAAATGTAAGAAAATTTTTACCATCCCACCGCCCGAAAATTTTCCCTTTCAATTGCAAAAACGGTTATTTTATGATATAATATATTCTGTTGAGTTATTTATTTTTTACGACAAATTGAAAGGATGTGATTAATACGTTCAGGCAAGGCTTTGATAACGAAAAATATCGCAAGCTCCAGTCCTCCAAGATCAAGGAGAGAATTTCGCTTTTCGGTGAGAGACTGTATCTCGAGTTTGGCGGCAAAATATTTGACGACTACCACGCCTCCCGTGTGCTCCCCGGCTTCGCTCCCGACAGTAAGATAAAGATGCTTGTGGAGCTTAAGGATGAGGCGGAAATAATAGTTTCCATTAATGCTGAGGACATTGAGAAGAATAAGGTTCGCGGAGATCTTGGCATCACCTACGACAACGACGTGCTGAGGCATATTGACGCCTTCCGTGGCTACGGTCTTTACGTCAGTGCGGTCGTTATGACAAGATATAAGTCAAGTCCCGCTGCCGATGCCTTTAAGCAGAAGCTTGAGAATCTCGGCCTTCGGGTGTATAAGCATTATGAGATAGCAGGATATCCTCACAACATTCCCCTGATTGTATCCGAGGCGGGCTATGGCAGAAACGAGTATGTGGATGCCACACGCTCTATCGTGGTGGTGACCGCTCCCGGCCCGGGCTCGGGCAAGATGGCAACCTGCCTGTCCCAGATCTATCACGAGAGTAAGATGGGACGCAAGTCGGGCTATGCCAAGTTTGAGACCTTCCCCGTATGTAATCTGCCTCTCTCCCACCCTGTAAATCTTGCGTATGAGGCGGCTACCGCCGACCTTGCCGATGTCAATATGATAGATCCCTTCCATCTTGAGGCGTACGGTAAGCTGGCTGTTAATTATAACCGCGACGTAGAGGTCTTTCCCGTCCTCCGCTCAATGCTCAAGGGCATTCTCGGTGAGTGCCCCTATAAGTCGCCTACCGATATGGGCGTAAATATGGCGGGCTTCTGCATTTATGACGATGACGCCGTTTCGGATGCCGCAAGGCAGGAGATCATCCGCCGCTATTATAACGCTCTTTGTGAGGGAAGAAAGGGCAGCAGCAACGAGGGCGAGATCGAAAAGATAGAGCTTCTTTTACAGAAGACCTCCACCTCTGCCACGGCCGATAGAAAATGCGTTGGTGCGGCTCTTGATAAGGCACGACAGACCGATGCTCCCGCCGTTGCCATTGAGCTTGATGACGGAAGAATAGTTACGGGTAAGACAAGCTCGCTGCTCGGTGCATCAAGTGCAGCTCTGCTCAACGCAATTAAGGCTGTCGCAGGAATTCCCGATGCGATTGACGTTATCTCACCCGAGGTCATCGAGCCTATTCAGAAGCTTAAGACCGCCTATCTCGGCAACCATAACCCCAGGCTTCATACCGACGAGGTGCTTGTGGCCCTCTCGGTTTCCGCGGTAAACAATCCCTGTGCCAAGATGGCGTTTGAGGCTATTCCAAAGCTGAAATATGCCGAGGTGCATTCCACCGTTATTCTCTCGCAGATAGACGCGGCTACCTTCCGCAAGCTGGGTATGAACCTGTCTTGCGAGCCGCAATATCAGACAAAAAAGCTGTTCCATCATTAATTTGAAGGAAGGAAAGGACATCTTATGACATTCACACCTAATCATCCCATACTGTTCGTTCTGGTCGGCATAATCATTGCCGCCGTTCTCGGACAGTCGGTCTATTTTCTCTTGAAATCCGTAAGACGTGCCAAGGCAACTAATATGGATATGACCAAGATCAAGAAGACCGTTATCACCGCCGCTATCTTTACCATAGCTCCCGCGGTATCTATCGTCGTTACCGTCGTTACTCTTGCAAAATCGCTTGGCATCGCACTGCCTTGGCTCAGACTCTCTGTAGTAGGCTCGCTGTCTTACGAGGCCATCGCCGCCGCAAACGCTGCCAGCGGTATGGGTACGACTCTTGCCAAGCTCGGCGAGGGGATGACGGCATCTGAATACGTTACCATCGCACTCGTTATGACTCTCTCTATTATGGTAGGCATCTGGCTCGTTCCCGTTATTGCGAAGAAATATCAGAACGGCCTCGTCTCCTTTGAAAACAAGGATAAGAAGTGGAGCGATATTCTTCAGAACTCCCTCTTTATTGGTATGATTTCCGCATTCGTGGGCTTCGTGTTCTGTGACGTAAGCCGTCTTTGGAGCGAGAAGGCGAGACTTGTAGAGATCACCGATAAAATGACCGATACTACCACCGTTATTGAGTATAGCTCAACCTCGGGACTTGTTCCCGTTGTCGTAATGGCTACAAGTGCAATCTGTATGTGCCTCTGCGGTCTGCTTATCAACAAGCTTAAGTGGAAGTGGGTAAACGATTATGCACTTCCCATCTGTATGATAATAGGTATGGCGGTTGCTATTCCCGTTACCGCCTGGCTCGGTTAAGGAAGGGAGGATATATTATGAAAAACAATAAAAATCTTACGTATATGGATACCGTTCATCGCGACGGTACGATATGGAATCTCGCTATGATGGTTCTCCTTCTGATGTTCCCGATTGCGGTCTGGATCATTTTTGGCGAGGGCCCCGATTGGCAGGGACTGGGACTCGGTCTGATTGCCACAGGTCCTATGTACTGGGCTGTTGGCGTTGTTGAGGTTATCACCTTTATTCCTATGCTCGGTGCGGGTGGCTCCTATCTCTCCTTCGTTACCGGTAATATTTCTAACCTCAAGCTTCCTTGTGCTATCAACGCACTTGAGAATGCCAAGGCCGATCCTAAGAGCGAGGAGGGTGAGGTAATTTCCACCATCGCGATTGCGGTTTCCTCTATCGTGACTACCCTTATCGTTGCACTCGGCGTGCTTCTTATTGCCGTAACTCCTATCAGCAATCTGCTCGAGAACGAGGCACTTACCCCCGCCTTTGATCAGATGCTTCCCGCACTCTTCGGTGCTCTCGGCGTTGCTCTGATCTCCAAGAATTGGAAGATAGCTATCGCTCCCATCATCCTTATGCTTGCACTCTTCGTATTCGTACCCGCACTCGATTCGGGTATGGTTGGAATTATGGTTCCCGTCGGCGTTATCTTCACCATCGCATTCTCAAGACTTCTTTATAAGAAGGGAATGATTTAATTATGTGGCTTATTCCTGTTTTAGCATTACTTGTGATTTTTCTCGCGGTGATCTTCATCCGTGCAATTCTCTTCGCTCCGAAGAAGGAGGAGACAGCCTCGGTTGATGCGATAGCTGTCGACGGTGATAAGGCGGCAGCCGACCTTGCCGCAATGATCAGATGCAAGACTGTCTCGCACCGCGATCCCACTCTTGACGACGAGAGTGAATTTCATAAATTCGAGCAGCTTCTGCCCACCCTTTTCCCTCGCATTTTTGAAAAATGTGAATACGAGAAGGTTGGCGAACGCGGTATTCTTATCAGATGGCCTGGCGAGAGGGCGGATGCCCCCAGCGTCTATATGTCCCACTACGACGTTGTCAGCGTAGAGGAGGCCGATTGGGATAAGCCTGCCTTTGAGGGGATTATTGAGGATGGCGTCCTTTGGGGACGCGGAGCTCTTGATACCAAGGGTACGCTTAACGCGATTCTTCAGGCGGCAGAAACGCTTATCTCACGCGGCTTCGTGCCGAAGCAGGACGTCTACTTTGCCTTCGGTGGCAACGAGGAGGTAAACGGCGGCGGTGCCAAGGGCATAGTTGACCTCTTTGCCAAGCGTGGTATTACCCCCGGTCTCGTTCTTGACGAGGGCGGTGCCGTCTGCAACAATGTTTTCCCCGGCGTCAAGAAGCCTATTGCCCTTATCGGTACGGGCGAGAAGGGACAGCTTAATATTAAGTATACCGTAAAGGGTGGTGGCGGTCACTCCTCCTCTCCCAAGGCAAACGGCCCCGTTATCCGACTTGCTAAGGCAGCTCTTAGGGTAGAGAAGGCGACGTTCAAGTACACTCTGACTCACCCGACGAAGCAGCTCTTTAATATTGCGGGCAGATATTCCAGCTTCCTTTACCGTCTTATTTTTGCAAATCAGTGGTGCTTTGGCCCCGTCCTTGCTCTGTATTCAAAGCTTGCGGGCGGCGAGTTCAACGCCATCGTACGCACCACCACCGCCTTTACTCAGATGACGGGCTCTAAGGGTGAGAACGTTATTCCCGCCGTTGCTACTATGGTTTCAAACCACCGTATCATTCCCGGTGAGAATGTAGAATCTGTGGTAGCTCGCGTGACAAAGGCCGTAAATGACGGTAAGGTACAGGTCAGCGTTATCAACGGTATCAACCCCTCGGTTATCTCCATTACAGATTGCGAGGCGTACGAGCGTGTTCGCGGTACGGTTGCCGAGACCTGGAAGGATGCTATCGTATCTCCCTACCTTATGGTAGCAGGCTCGGATTCCCGCCATTGGGGAGCCATCTCCGATAGAGTATACCGCTTCTCCGCAATGGCTCTCTCCAAGGAGGAGCGTGGAATGATCCACGGCAATAACGAGCGTATCCCCCTTGAAACCATTAACAAAACCGTAGAGTTTTATATCAGAATAATGCAAAAGAGCTAACATATAAAAATGAAGAAATTATTATTGCTGTCACTAACTGTCGCGTTAGCGATTTCTTTGTCAATGTGCTTGATGATTTCCGCCTCTGCCGAAGACGTTATGCGAGGCGGTACGTGGGGAGCTCTTACCTGGGAGTTAAATGAGACTACAGGCGAGCTTATTATTTCGGGCAAAGGCGATATGGAGCCTCTTGACGATTCTTCTGCGTGGCTCGCTTATAGAAATAAAATTCAAACGGCAATCATTGAAGACGGTGTGACGAGTATAGGCCACTGTGCATTCATTGATTGTAATAATCTGTCAAGCATCAGCCTTCCTGACGGTATTTGCAGTATTGGAGATCTTTCGTTCAGAAGCTGTGATAAGCTAACGGAGATTACTATCCCTGATAGCTGTACGTTCGTTTCCGACGAAGCCTTTTGGGAATGTGACTATATTGCAAAAGCTACTATCCCTTGTAATGCTATTGCCGCACTTTTGCAGAGCGGCTTACGGTATCTTACTATAACGAATGGCACCGAAATACCGAACGGGGCATTTCAGGATAAGAGTGGTCTTGTAAGCATCAGCCTTCCTGACAGTGTCACGTCAATAGGAAATTATGCCTTTTATAATTGCTTAAAGCTTGAGAGCATTATTCTTCCCGATAGCCTGATCAGCATTGGAAACAATGCCTTTCATAATTGTCAAAAGCTTGAGAGCATAAATATTCCCGATAGCGTCACCTTTATAGGCGAATGGTGCTTTAGCGGTTGCGAAAAGCTTTCCTCAATCTCACTTCCCGAATCCTTGACAAGCATTGGTGACTATATGTTCAACTTTTGCAAAAGTCTGAAGTCCGTATCTATTCCCGAAAATGTAACGAGTATAGGAAGCAACGCGTTTTACACCTGTGACAGTCTTTCCGAAATTATTATTCCCGACAAGGTAACCAGTATTTCAAACTTTGCGTTTGCGGATTGCTCCGGATTAAAGAAGATTGTTATTCCCGATGGGATAGAGACTCTTTCGGGATATGCTTTTGATACTACGTTTAATATTGAAGAGGCAGTAATGCCTATCGCTACTATTTCTTATATTCCAAAGGGCAAGCTGAAAACCGTCGTATTCACCTCAGGAACGAGTATACCCGAAGAAGCTTTTTCGGGATGTGCGGCGTTGGAGCGGGTGTTCTTCTGCGGAACGGATAGCGAGTGGGATAGTGTGAAGAAAAATGATAAATGGATGAGCGGACACCGTAACGTGGAATTTTCATTTCACGATTGTTCTTGGGAGTCTACCGACGAGACGCACTTGGGCTTTTGCTCAAGGTGCGATGCTGTAATAGAAAGCCCGCATTTGTGGGACAACGGTAAAATTACCAAGCAGCCTACTCATCTTGAAACGGGAATAAAGGTCTACTCCTGCATCGTTTGTGAAAAAAGCAAGGATACAGCTCTTGAAAAGAGCGAAGAGCATCACTATGTGAATTGGATAGACCTTGACGAGACACAGCATAAAAAGGTTTGCGAGTGTGAGCAGGTCTTTTATGAAGATCACGTTTACGGATCCTGGACGGTTATTACGCCCTCAACCGAGGAAAGCGAGGGGCAGAGACAAAGAATTTGTGCTTGCGGAAGAACGGTAACCGAGTCTATTCCGATTTTGAAGCATATATATATTCCCAACATTATTGAACCGACCTGTGAAGAAAAGGGATACACCCTGCATACCTGCAGAAATTGCGGCGAAGGCTACAAGGATTCTTATGTGGATGCAGTCGGACATATCTATGATAACATCCTTGATTCAAGCTGTAATGTGTGTAGCAAAGCACGAACCTCAATCATTGTTCTGTACGTAGGAATTGTTTTGGGCTTGATCGCCCTGATTGTCGGAGCAACGCTGTCTGTTGTTTTTGTTATAAGAAAAAGCAATAATAAAAGCCCCCTTTCAAAAAGGGAGCCTTCACAGGATGAATAGCGTTTTAAAATAATACCGAGTTTAATTATTTCAAAGCCTCTCTTTTAAGGGAGGCTTTTTATTTTGTCAGTTCATAAAAGGCACCCGCCCCCGCTGCCGCCACGTTAAGTGAATCTACGCCGTGCTTCATAGGAATTTTTACTGTATAATCGCAGCTTTCGATCGTCTCCTTTGACAGTCCGTTGCCCTCGGTA
>JAZNWM010000095.1:0-2098 GCA_045593345.1 Eubacteriales bacterium | reverse complement strand
TGCAGGCTTCTCGGGGTTGAGAGAACGGTTACGGAATGCAGCAAGAGCATCCATATCTACCATTTCCTTGAGATCCTCGTAATCCCAAGCGGCAACCTTCTGAATCTCATGAGAGGTACGGAAGCCGTCGAAGAAGTTAAGGAAGGGAACTCTGCCCTTGATGGTAGCAAGGTGAGCAACTGCACCGAGGTCCATAATCTCCTGTGCGTTGGTCTCAGCCATCATAGCAAAGCCGGTCTGACGGCAAGCATACACGTCAGAATGATCGCCGAAGATGTTAAGAGCGTGGGAAGCAACGCATCTTGCGGAAACGTGAATTACGCAAGGAAGAAGCTCGCCCGCAATCTTATACATATTGGGGATCATAAGAAGAAGACCCTGGGATGCGGTGTAGGTGGTGGTGAGTGCACCTGCTGCAAGAGAGCCGTGAACAGCACCTGCTGCACCTGCCTCGGACTGCATCTCAACAACTTTTACGTTCTGGCCGAGAATATTCTTGGCAGGCTCGCCAAAGATATTCTTATCCGACGCGGACCAGGTGTCGGTAACTTCCGCCATAGGGCTGGAAGGGGTGATAGGGTAGATGGCAGCAACCTCGGTAAACGCATAGGAAACGTGTGCCGCAGACGTATTACCATCCATAGAAATTTTTCTTCTCTCTATCATTGGTTTATCCTCCATATAAAAATTTTAATTACATTTAATATAAATATATACGCGAGAGTTCCCGTTTTATAAGGACAGGCTCTCTCAAAAAAGCATTATATCACAATTTTTCAAAAAAGTAAATACTTTATAATAAGATTAACTCAATTTTAATTGAAATTTTATTTCAATTGGGATTTTTTCTCTACCTTGCGAATAAGAGGAACGATTATAAAAATAAGCAACGACACAATCGAGCCCACAAGGAATATCTCGGGGGCGGGAATATACTCGGTGGTCATAGCGTCTGCACCGGGATTCTCAAGGAGAACGCCTGCCGCCTTGTTAATAGCGTTACCTATGGCGGGGCCGACGATCATAGGAATAAGCACGCTTGCAATCATACGCACGCCCTGCATCTTTCCTGCCGCACCGTCGGGTGTGTGGTCGCGGAGAATAGAGCCGTTAAGAGCCGAGCTGAAGATGTTGCCGCAGATCATAACGAAGCCACCAAGGCCGAAGCAGATAAGCAGCGGGATCTTGCTATCAATAAAGGAGGCGGCGTACATTCCAAAAAGACCTACCGCAAGGATTCCTGCGGCGAAGTAAAGAAGCTTACTCTTCTCCATCTTATCCGAGAGCTTGCCGAGGTAGATGTTAACCCCCGCACCCGCGAGAATTGCGATGGCAAAGACCGCACTGTACTCAAGGGTTGTAAATCCGAGATAGGTGCTCATAAAAATAATGAGATAGGGCATAAAGATCTGGAAAGCAATACCAAAGACGACAACCGAAAGGAGAGTTGCATAGAAGGGCATATTCTCCTTGATTACAGAGGGACGGAAGCCGTAGATGATGTCACGAAGGCCGCCCGCACGCTCAAGGGTGGGAGCATCCTTGAACAGGAAAATGCCCGCAACGCCGCAGAGAGTGATAACGGCACCGAGACCGATGAACAGATTGCGGAAGCCGATAAGATCCTTGAGGATACCAAAGCCGCCTGCAACGATAAGCATAGCAATAAGAGGGAGAATTGAAAGAATGCTCTCTACCCTGCCTCTATATGAGGGCTTGGTGTTATCGGTAACCCAGGCATTAAACGCCGCATCGTTTGCAGTCGAGCCGAAGAGAGTCATTACGCAGTCGCCCACGACGACGAGAACGAGAGCAAGGCTGACAGCCTCCTCGTAGGGCATACCGAACACCGCCGAAACCGTCTCGGTTGAGAGACATCCGAAGAGTGCCACGGTAACGCCCCAGATAGTATAGCCGAAGGCAATGAAGCTGCGTCTGTTGCCAAGCTTGTCCGAGAGCGTACCCGCAATCAGCGTAACTACAGTGGCGGCAATTCCACTGAGCTGAACCATCAGAGTGACGGTGTCAAGATTCTTCGCAACCTCCTCGTATACGAAAAGGTTGAAATATCCTGATGACAGCCAGCGACGACGGGTCG
>JAZNWM010000094.1:0-13028 GCA_045593345.1 Eubacteriales bacterium | reverse complement strand
TCTTTTAAAACCTTGTTGGTTCGATTACCTTATGGCTAGCCAGCCGTAAGGTAGGTTGAGTTGTCGTTTTTTGTCGATATATTTTCGCGGTGCGAAAATTTGATATACGATCTACTTCGCAAAGCGTAAGATAAAAACAAGGAAAAATACAGATGAAAAACGGAGTAATAATTATAAATAAAGAAATAGGCCCCACCTCTCAGGGAGTGGTTAGCCGTGTGAAGCGTCTGCTCGGGGTATCGAAGGCGGGGCATACGGGAACGCTGGATCCGATGGCCACCGGAGTTCTGCCCGTGCTGATCGAGCGTGGAGTGAAGGCCAGCGAGTTTATGCTCACCTCGGACAAGCATTATATTGCCACCCTGCTGCTCGGCGTCACCACCGATACCGAGGACGTGACGGGGCAGGTGCTGACCGAGTGTGACCGCATTCCCTCCGAGGATGAGGTTCTTTCTGCCATAGCCTCCTTCGTGGGCGAATATATGCAGACACCGCCGATGTACTCGGCACTTAAGGTTGGCGGGCAAAAGCTCTGCGACCTTGCCCGTCGGGGCGTGACGGTAGAGCGTGAGGCGAGGGCTGTGACGATCCACTCTATTATTGCAAAGAGGATAAGCGACCGCGAGTACACCCTCGACGTCCGCTGCTCGAAGGGTACCTATATCCGCACGCTGTGTGCCGACATCGGTGCGAGGCTGGGTGTTGGCGGCTGTATGAAGACGCTCTGTCGGGCATCCGCATCAGGCTTTACCCTCGCCGATGCACATACTCTGTCCGAGCTTGAAAATATGACCGACAGCGAGAGGGAGGCCTGCGTTTTCCCTGTGGAATATATCTTCCGCGAGATGCCAGAGGTGATGCTGTCGCCCTTCTTCTCCCGTCTTGCCCACTCGGGACTTGAAATTTATCTTAAGAAAATAAACCTTGATCTGCCCCTCGGCACGCGGGTAAGGCTTTGCGACGAGGCGGGCTTCTTCGCTCTCGGTGAGGTTCGTGAGTTTGATGAGGGCAGGGCAATAAAGCCAATACGCCAATTTTAGTTTTGTGAGGTAGCTATGTTAGATACTGAAAGAGCAAGACTCTTCGATCCGAAGCGTGAGCATATCAACCTCGGCATCACCGAGGGCGGTAGGGTATACAACGTCACACCCGTCGTGTGGGACAGCACCGCCGCCGCATATAATATGAGACCGCCCGAGATATTTATCGCACCCGAGGATCTTTCGGATCCCGAAATTATGGACAGGATAAAATCACTTACCGTGCGTGGCCTTTACATTTACGCAGCCCTTGAGGACTATAGCTTTATTGGTGAGCTGAGGGAGATATGGGATCTTCATATAAGAGAGGGACGCAACATCCGCTCGCTTGGTTTTCTCCGCAGTCTTGACGACTGTCTGCTTCTCTTTCTCGGTAACGTGACGGTGGACGATATGGACGTTATCCTTGAGGTGAAGGGGGCAAACCGCGGCTTTTCCGTACCCTTCCGTTACCTCGGCCTTTACGACTGCAATATAAGGACGCCCCTTGATTTTACCGATCCCAAGTGCCACTTTACCGAGCTTATCCTCTGGTCGAGGCCCGAGAATAAGGAGAGGGATGCTGATTTGTGGAGCGAGGTCAAGGCACTCAAACGCTTCCACTATGATATAAAGCCCAAGGGGTAAAGGAATTTTGTCTGCGATATTGACAAACAATATTTTTTATTATATAATTATAAAGTTAGAAAAAATTTACGGTTACCTTATAGCTAAACACCGAAAGGAATTATAGAAAATGCAAGTTAAAATTGAAGAGCTTAAGAAAAGCTTTGCCGAATCTCTCGCCCTGGCTACCTCTGCCGAGGCACTCGAGAGCCTGCGTGTTGAGTATCTTGGCAAGAAGGGACATATTGCATCCCTGATGCAGCAGCTTCGCTTCGCCGAGGACAAGAAGGCGGCAGGCCAGCTTATCAACGGACTTAAGGTTTACGTTGAGGCCGAGATCGAGCGTGCTACCGAGGAGCTTCGTGCGGCGGCAATTGCGGCGAAGGTTCGTTCTGCGAAGAAGCACAACCCCACCCTTCGCTTCCCCGAGGAGCTTGGCTCCTACCATCCCATCACCCTCGCCACCCGTGAGGTCGAGGAGGTATTTATCTCTATGGGCTTTACCATCGAGAATTACGACGAGATCGTGGATGACTACAAGTGCTTTGAGGCTCTTAATATTCCGAAGCATCATCCTGCCCGTGATATGCAGGATACCTATTATCTTGACAACGGTCAGCTGCTCAAGACTCATACCTCGGCGGCACAGAACTATATTATGAAGAAGTACGGAGCACCCCTTCGTGCCATCTTCCCCGGCCGCTGCTTCCGTAACGAGTCCACCGACGCCTGCCACGAGAACACCTTCTTCCAGATGGAGGGTATGATGATAGACGAGAATATCTCTATCTCCAACCTTATCTACTTTATGAGGACTATGCTCTCCGAGGTATTCAAGCAGGACATCAAGGTAAGACTCCGTCCAGGATTTTTCCCCTTCGTGGAGCCCGGCTTTGAGCTTGATATAAGCTGTCTTATCTGCGGCGGCGAGGGCTGTCCCTCCTGCAAGAACTCGGGCTGGCTTGAGCTTTGTCCCTGCGGTATGATCCACCCCAACGTGCTTCGTGAGGGCGGCATCGACACCGAGAAGTACTCGGGCTTTGCCTTCGGTCTCGGTCTTACCAGACTTGCTATGATGAAATACGGTGTCAAGGATATCCGTGACTTCAACTCGGGTAATCTCAAGGCACTTTCCCAGTTCAAATCTATTTAAGGAAAGGAGAGGTTTATTATGTTTTTATCTATGAATTGGATAGGCGACTTCGTTGACCTTTCCGGACTTGACAAAAAGGCGTTAATCAAGAATTTCACACTCTCTACCGCCGAGGTGGAGGATATAATTGAGAAGGGCTCGGATATCTCGGGCGTGGTCGTTGCGAGGATCCTCTCGGTTGAGAATCATCCCGAGTCGAAGAAGCTTCATCTTCTCAAGGTTGATAAGGGCGACGAGGTGGTTGACATCGTCTGCGGTGCTCCCAACGTAAGAGAGGGAATGAAGGTTGCCCTTGCAACCCTCGGCGGCCGCATCGGTGAGATCACCATTGCACCCAGAAAGCTTGCGGGCTATACCTCCTACGGTATGTGCTGCTCGGAGAGCGAGCTTGGCATCTCCGACGACAACAGCGGCCTGTGGGAGATCACCGACGATATTCCCCTCGGTACGGATATCAAGAGCGTCTACGGCATCGACGACATCATCTTTGAGGTGGATAACAAGTCGCTTACCAACCGCCCCGACCTCTGGAGCCACTACGGCATCGCACGCGAGTTTGCTACCATTACGGGCAGAGAGCTTAAGTGCCCCGACCTGCTGGATGCATCCGCCTTCGACAGCCTTCCTCCCGTGCTTGTTGACGTGAAGGCAACCGAGCTTTGCTATCGCTACTCGGCTATCAAGGTGGAGAACGTCACCCGCAAGCTCAGCCCTGTTGATATGCGAATCCGCCTTTACTACTGCGGCAGCCGTGCCATCAACTTCCTTGCCGACCTTACCAACTACGTTATGATGGAGCTCGGCCAGCCTATGCACGCCTTCGATAATGCGAAGGTTGACAGGATCGAGGTTCAGACCTTCTCCGAGCCCTTCAAATTCGCAACCCTTGACGGCGTGGAGAGAAGCATTGACGAGAATATGCTTATGATCACCTCGGGGGACGAGCCCGTTGCGATTGCGGGCGTTATGGGTGGTGACGCGTCGAAGATCGACGATACCACTACCTCTCTCCTGCTTGAGTCGGCGACCTTCGACGGTGTTTCGGTAAGAAAGACCACCACCCGTCTCGGCCTTCGTACCGACGCGTCTCAGAGATATGAGAAGATGCTTGATCCCGAGCTTTGCCGCGTGGCAACCGAGCGTGTGCTGAAGCTTCTCTCCGACCTGGATCCCCAGTCGAGAGTTATCTCGGCCTTCACCGACGTGTATGCAAAGCATTATCCCGTAATCACCCTTGAATTTGACAAGCGTTACGTTGACAGATATACAGGCATCGATATTCCTACCGAGACCATCGTAAGGACGCTTACCTCCCTCGGCTTCGGCCTTACCGTGAAGGGTGACAGCTTTACCGCCACCGTTCCCAGCTGGAGAGCGACGAAGGACGTTACCATCAAGGCTGATATCATCGAGGAGATCACCCGTATCTACGGCTACGATAACTTCGAGATCTTCACCGCCGAGAGCCCCATTCTTCCCGTTCGTAAGGAGGTGCTTAAGAGCGAGGAGGACAGAATGAAGGATCTTCTCGTCAAGAGCTACCGTCTGCACGAGGTTCACTCCTACATCTGGTCGGATATCAAGAAGAACGAGGAGCTTGGCATCACCACTCCCGATAACGTAAGGATCATCAACGCCCAGACTCCCGACCACGCAATCATCCGTCGCTCTATGATCCCCACCCTCCTTGCCTTCGTTAAGGAGAACCGCGGCTATGCTGACGATTTCGGCATCTTCGAGATCGGTCACACCGTTGAGGGACTTCGCGAGAGTGGTGAGTGCGACGAGCAGAACAAGCTCGGCGTGGTATTCTTCTCCAAGGCGAAGGACGAGAGTGCTCTCTTCAACCGCACCACCGATTGCATCCGCGAGCTTGTGATGGATATTCTTCATAAGGAGCCCGACTTTGAGTCGGTAGAGCCCGAGTATGATTTCTGCCATCCCGTAAACACCTTTGATATTCTTGTGGACGGCGAGAGAATCGGCTATCTTGCGGTTCTTCATCCCACCGTATGCGAGAATATTGATAAGAAGGCATCGGTTTGCTTCTTTGAGATCAAGACCGAGAGCTTTGCCTCTCACAAGGTTGCTCCCGTTAAGTACAGCGAGCCCTCCAAGTTCCCTGCTGTTGAAATTGACGTCACCTTCTCGGCAGATCCTGCATCGCTTCATTTCCCCACGCTTCTCTCGGTTGCGAAGGAAGGTGCAGGCGGTCTGCTTGCTGAGATGTGGCTGAAGGACGTTTACGTCGGCGAGGACGGAAGCTATGCTACCACCCTCCGCTTCTCCTTCCTCTCCCGCGAGAGAACTCTGACAAAGCAGGAGCTTGGCGTTGTTGTGGACGGCATTACCGCTGCGTTCGCAGAGCGTGGAATTAACGTGAAATAATAAAAATACACCGCTTTGACAACAAAGCTTTACAAAAAAGACCGCGAAAGCGTTCTTTTTTGTTTGAAATGCAAAACCCTAGCAGTGACTGAGTGAATGCAGAGTGCAGAATGCGGAATGAAGAATGAAAAAACGGAATGATAAACTGATTGATGAAAATCAGATCGCGGTGTGTCCTGTTTGTAGGTCAATCATATAATATTATTGCACTATGGTGCAATTCGTTTCTTAAGGATACAAATATATGGAAATTCGGACTTATGGCGGGGGCAGGAGGCTCTCACGATGCGAAAATCTGCTTCGGGGCAGGGAATTATCATCGGGCATAAAGAGGCTGATCCTTCTGCCCATACCCACGTCAAGAGATAATAAATACATTACGGGAACCTCCACCACCGTCGGTGAGATCGCCGCTATGCTCACACCCGATACGGCGGTGGCGGGATATAATATCCCGAGCGAGATCACCGATGGGGCGGAGAGAGTCGGTGCGACGGTTTATGACGGCGGCCTTGACGAGACATTTCTGTGTGAGAACGCCGAGCTTACTGCCCGCGGTGCTCTCGGTTATATACTCACCCACACGGAGAGCGATATTTCGGATATGCATCTTGGTGTGGTGGGCTACGGTAGGATCGGGCGTCGGCTGGTTCGTCTTCTTCAGCCCTTCGGCTGCAGGCTTACGGTCTATACGGGGCGGGGAAGCGTTGCGGCCCTGCTTTCTGACAGGGGAATTGATGCCCGCATCGTCGGTGAGCATAACGACCTGTCGGGGCTGGATATTCTCATAAATACCGCACCGTCACGGCAATTTTCCGACCGCGACCTACCGCCCGGGCTGGATATAATCGACCTTGCATCGGGCGTGGTGTTTGAGCCATCGGCAAGACTGATCAAGCTGTCGTCAATCCCCGACGCCTTCTATCCCTTTACCGCAGGCAGACTGTACGCCGAGGCGATCGCCCGCAGATTCGGGGGTGGGTAGATGATCGGTTATGCAATTTCGGGCTCCTTCTGCTCCTTCTCGGCCTCCCTTGCCGCACTTGAGAGGCTTGTGCTGTCAGGTGAGGAGGTTCTGCCCATCTTCAGCGAGCGAGCCTATTCCACCGACACACGCTTCTGGCTGGCATCCGAGTTTGTCAGCCGCGTCGAAGCCCTCTGCGGCAGGGAGGCTATCCACACTATTGCCGATGCCGAGCCACTCGGCCCGAAGCGACCGCTGGAGGCACTTATTATCTCGCCCTGTACGGGCAACAGCCTCTCAAAGCTGTCCCTCGGCATAACCGACTCGGCGTTGACAATGGCGGCTAAGGCACATCTCAGGGCGGACAGACCGCTGCTTATCGCCCTGGCGTCAAACGACGCTATGTCGCAAAATCTCCCATCCGTAGGCCGACTTTTGACGCGGAAATCGGTTTATTTCCTCCCGATGCGGCAGGATGACCCCGTTGGCAAGCCCTATTCTCTCGTGGCGGATTTTGCGAGAATCCCCGAGGCCCTCGCCGCGATGCGTGAGGGACGGCAGCTTCGCCCGTTGTTTATCTGAACAGAATATAAAAGGAAAATTATCTCTGAATTCTGCCCGAGCCGTCAACTGTGTAAGCCTTCCCCTTGAGGGGAAGGGGGACCGCTTGCAGGGCAAGAGGTGGATGAGGTGGGAGCAAAATAAAAAAAGGTGGGAGTATCCCACCTTTAATAATAAAAGGAAAATTATCTCTGAATTTTGCCCAAGCTATTCGGTGATGGCTTTTACGATACAATAGAACTGCAAGAGAGCCTGCTTAAAGCACGACTCTGAAGCCGATATGAGCTGCGTCCTTTTTGTATGCGGTGATCTCACCCTTATGCTTTTCAACAATCGCCTTTGCTATTGAAAGCCCGATGCCGTAGCCGCCTGTGAATTTTCTTGCCTTATCCGTACGGTAGAAGCGGTCAAAGAGTCTGTGAAGCTCAATTTCACCAACGGCTGTGTAGGTGTTTTCTACGGTCAGAATAACTTTTCTTCCCTTGTGAAGATTTACGCTGATCTCTCCGCCGCTGTCGCAATATTTGATGGCGTTATCCATCAGTATACCGAGAAGCCTGTGCAGAGGTGCCTCGTCACCGAGATAGGTTATCTCCTTGTCAATGCTTGCGTTGATATGCTTTCCTCTCTCTATTGCAAGAGGCTCAAACTCGGATACGGTATCGGCAACAAGCTGTCCGAAGGCAACCTCGGAAATATTCAGCGGCTGCTCCTCGTCCATACGTGAAAGCTCGACGAGCTGATTTACAAGCTCGGTCATTCTGTGTCCCTCGGAGCGTATGTCGTCAAGCCACTCGTTTTTGCCAAGCTCACTCTCGGCAATATCAAGATTCGTGAGTATCAGGGTCAGCGGTGTTTTCAGCTCGTGGCTTGCATCTGTGATAAACTGCTTTTGCTTTTCGTAGCTCTCGGCAATAGGCTTTACGACCCGTTTTGAAAGCAGAATGATGAGAAGCAGCACCAGTGCGGCACAGCCGAGCAGAACGAGTCCGGCAATAGTCATTGATTGCATCAAGGAGGAACGGCTCATACTGCCGTCAACGAACACAACTCCCGTTCCCATCTCGCTTGAAAATACTTTATATCGGTAATTTGAGGTCCAGCCGCGTTCATTTCCTCCGACCAAAACGCTCTCGGCGTAGTCAATCGCCACCTCGTCGGTGATAGAATAGATAGACTCGGTGTTGGTTCTTGCCACCTCTCCGTTGTTATCAAAAAATACGGTAAAATGCCGTGTTGAGTAGGGCGTTTCGGGGGTGATGAACTCAAAGTCCTTCTCATTCCTTGGCGGCATTTTATCGGGCTGAGGCTTTTCGTTCACAGACCCCGGAAATTTGCCGCCGCCCTCGGATACGCGGTCTGCCAGCATATCCATATTTCTGTTCATTGAGGAGATGTTCAAAAGGAGAATAATTCCGAATACCAGGGTGATTACCGTAAGCACCGACACCGTACATATCAGAATAAATTTTCTTTGAAGTCTGTATATCATAGGATCGCCTCCAGGATATAGCCCGCATTTCTGACGAATCTGATGGTTACGGGAGCCGACAGCTTCTCCAGCTTTTTGCGGATGTTGGAAACGTGAACGTATATCACGCTCGTATCCACGTCGGTGTTCCAGCCCCAGATATGCGTAATAAGCTGCTCGGCTGTGACGACAGCTCTGCGGTTCTGCATCAGCATTTCCATCACCTGAAATTCCTTGCCGCTCAGGGCTCGGGTATTGCCGCCGTAAATCAGCTCGTAGGTAGAGCAGTTCAGTGTAAGTCCCTCAAAGGTGATTAGGTCGGGTGTAAAATTATCCTTTCTGCGAAGCATTGCACGTACGCGGGCAAGCAGCTCGCCTGTGGAGAAGGGCTTTGGGAGATAATCGTCGGCTCCTGCATCCAGCCCTTCAATTTTCTGATAGGTTTCTGTCCTCGCGGTCAGGAACAGCACGGGCGTTGTAATTCCGTCTGCACGCAGCCTCCTGAGCAGGGTCACGCCGTCCATCCCGGGCATCATAATATCAAGCACAAGGCCGTCGTATTCGCCGGAGGACGCATAATCATACGCGTCATTTCCGTTGTCCACTCCGTCTGTGGCATAGTGATTCATTTCGAATATATGCACCAGGCTTTTGAGAAGCTTGGGATCATCCTCTGCAATTAAAATCCGCATATCTCTGCTCCTTTCACGCTTTTTCGTGTAAATTATACCACGATTTTTGACTTATTTCAAGGTGATGCTGTAAACTTAATTCCAAGCCACGCCGTTTTCGTCAAGTGTGAGTGAAGTACTGCTTTCGGCGTTGATGCTCGGCGAGCTGTCGCCAAGGGTGATAATGAGAGCATTGATAGCCGCGGGCATTCTGACGGTTGCCGTTTGACTGCCGATGCCGACCACCAGATATTCTCCTGCCGAAACCGACGTCTGAGTGGATTTTCCCACGCTTGAGAAGCTCTGGCAATGGGTAGCCTCGCTTGACATTCCTCCGCGAGGCATAATGGCGATTACAGCACCGCCCTCATAGGTATATCCCATCTCCGAGTCGATAGCCGAGTTGCCGCCCGAGGTGGAGATCACCACTGTATTGCCACCCGAGAACAGGATTCCCTGATAGGAGGTGCGGCTGTTGGAGTCAATGCCGTCGCCCGAGCAATAGATATATACCGTTCCACCGCTGATGGCAACCGCCACGCCCGACGTTGCGGTAGCGTTCACGCCGTCATCCTTTGAATAGACCGAAACGTAACCACCGGAAATACTAACGTTGGCTCCTTCAACCCCCTCGTAGGAGTTGGTCACGCTGACCGTACCTGCGGTTATGGATAGTCTGCCGTCTGCGTGAAGACCGTCGTCGTTGGAGTATGCGGTGATATTACCGCCGTTTACTGTTACGTTGCCGAGGGGCGTCGCACCGTTTTCCAGCGTTGTATCGCCGTTTGCGTGTATGGCGTCATCATAGGACTTGATATTGACCGTTCCATTATTGATGATAATTTCATTCGCCGCCTTGATGCCCTTGGTGGAGTGGTCGCCCTTATCGGTATTTCCTCCGTCCATACCCCCGCCGCCCGGTCCTCCGGGACGTCCGCCGAAGCCACCCTCCTGGATGCTGGTGGTATAATTCGTCCACTCATAATAAAGTCCGTTATACGAGCTTGTCAGGGCAAAGGTATCGCAAGCGGTGTTGGGCGTCAGATAATCCGACGCTACAAGATATTCTGCATCCTGTCCGAGCTGCGATTCGCTTTCGTAGATAAAGAACTGCAGCTTCGCATAGTCGGGCATCTTGGGATAGGAATAGTAATAATAATTGCTTCTTCCGCCCGAAACTCTGGAGTGATATTCGGCGTTTACCCAGACGTAGTCGGCGTCGGTATTATAATACTTCACCGAATAGTAGTAGGCGTTGCTTGTAAAACGGATATAATTAGTATCCGATGAGGTGGCGGTTACCTCCTTTGAATAGTTGGAATATTTATCGGTGTATATATTCAGCACCGTGGTGCTGTCGTCTACCGTTACGTTATATGCCGCGTCAATTCCGTCGCAAGCGGCGTAAAGGCTATGTGTACCGCCCAGGATATAAACACCGCCGCGTTGATTTCCCTTCTCGGATATATCGCTTGACGAGGTCTTTATACAGTCGCCGCAGGATGCGATGAGCGTGGTGCTTCCACCCTCAATTTCAACGCTGTCGTTTCCCTTGAGCGAATTGTCGATGCAGGCAACGAGGAGCGTGAGATTCTTGATTTGCAGATCATCCTTTGAATGAATGCCGTTGTTGTTCTCGGAGATTACGGTCAGCTCGCCCTTGCCGCCGATTTCAAGATCCACCTCAGAATGAATTGCCCCCGAATAGAGCGATTCGTCGGTCTGGTCAATGGCAGCTCTCGTATCGTAGATATAGTTTTTCGTGTCCTTCTTTGCCTGGATTGCAACCTCGTCACCGCTGACTACGGTAATGGGATTTGTGAAATCGCAGGTGAGCGAGAAGCCGCAAAGCTCCAAATCAAGCTTGTACCCGTCACCCACGTCAATTACGATGTTGCCCGAAAAGCTGCCCGATATTGAATAAACGCTCGCCTCGTTGATTGCCCCAAAGGTCAGGGTGTTATTTTCAATTCGGTATGCATCGGGTGTTCCCGATTCGCACTTGACGGTGATGCTCGCAGAGGATCCCTCAAAGTACCCGTCGTAGGCACCAAGGTCGTCAAGCGACTCGCCAAAGCTCGTGCTGTCGTCACCCAGGTCTGAGGATGCTCCCTGATCCTCGGGATTCTTGTATCCGTCGTTTTTATCCTTCCTTCCGCATCCCGTAAGAAGCAGGGAGAGGCACAGAAAAAGTGCAAGTAGTTTTGTTTTCATATTTTCCTCCTTATAATCAAAGCTCTGCCGAGCGGCTCTCCTGCCTTGATACCATAATTTCAAGATTTCCGTTACGCTCGCGGATGCGGTCTATCATTTCCTTTTCCTTAGTCGCGTCACGCAGCGTCAGGCTGTAGGTAAGGCGGAGCATACTGCCCATATTGGTGGTCTTGACCTTGATGAGCTCGCAGCTTTTCGTGTATTCGGCAAAGATGTCTTCAAACACACCCGTGTAGTCAAGATCCTCGGGAATGGTGATCTTAACGGTTTTACATAGTGCACCACCCCTGAGCAGATCTGCCGCGGTATTGTAGATAAGTAGCATCAGGCACATTATCACGGTGAAAAGGGCGGAAAATCCGAGGTAGCCCATACCCGCGATAAGCCCCGTACCCATAGCGAGAAATATTGCAACTATCTCCTTCGCCGAGCCGGGAGCTGAGCGGAAACGCACAAGGCTGAAGGCACCTGCTACCGCAACGCCCGCACCGATGTTGCCGTTTACCATCATAATGACCACGCACACCGCGGCGGGTAGAAGTGCGAGGGTTACGAGAAAGCTCTTCGTATAATCGTTCTTAAAGCTATATGCCGCCGTTATGATCAGTCCAAGCAGCAGCGATACTCCAAGGCAGAGAAGAAAATCTCCCACCCCGATCACCCGGGTCAGCTCGCTATCGAAAACACCCTTAAATAATGCATCCATTTGTTATAATCTCCTTGGTATTAATAGAATTCGGCAAATGATTTTTCGGTAAAATCAGCCTCTCATACGCCGTTCCGTACTTTGAGAATGAGGTTTTATAAATATGCTCGCGGGAGAGCAGCCTCACCATCCATAGCGGAATACCGCCAGAGCATTTCAGCTCCATAAGCACCCTACCGTCAGGCAGGAGGGGTGTGCCGTAAGCGGACGAGCAGAGATCCACGTCGGTCTGTCGGCAGAGTATATTATCGTCAAAGGTCACGCGGAGGTCACCACCGCCTCTGTCATAATAGGCTTCTCGCTCATAGGAAAGAAAAACCGTAGGACGCAGCCTTCCGTAAAAGTCAACAAAATAATCTATCTCTCGGGAGATCTGCGTATTCACAGGGCATTTCTTCTCTCGGCATACCCACGCCATCGCATCGGCTTCGCAAAGAGGAATGCGACGCTTGTAGACAACCTTTTGGTATTTCTTCTTAAGCTCCACGAACACCGTGCTGTCAGCGGTTGCTTGAGAATAGCTTCTGATACGCAGCTTCTCCTTATATGCGGGCTTCTCAATCGAACGCCTGATAAGTCTGTAGCTGTCGGTGTCGAAATATACGTTTCGTATCGTCGTTCTGCCGTACTTGTCAAGCTCCATATAGGGCGACATTTCGGCCAGTATTATCTTCTTTTGCTCGGTAGTCAGCATATATTTCAGCTCATACCGCTTGAACACCGTCACAAACGCCATACGAAAGCCTCCTTTTTTTGCTTTATGAAAGGATTATATCATAGCTCGCTAAAGATAGGCTAAAGATTTTTGAAAGGTTGCTTTATTCGGGCATAATTTAAAAAAGCGAGGCGATTTCTTTCCCCCGCATTAATATCTGCAACGAAAAAAGCGAGGCGATATTTCGCCTCGCTCTATATTATTAAAAGGAAATTATCTCTGAATTCTGCCCGAGCCGTCTCCGCCTGTGTAAGCCTTCCCCTTGAGGGGAAGGGGGACCGCTTGCAGGGCAAGAGGTGGATGAGGTGGGGGAGCAAAAAAAGGTGGGAGTATGATCCCACCTTTAATATTAAAAGGAAATTATCTCTGAATTCTGCCCGAGCCGTCGCCGCCGGCAAGCTTCTCAACCTCTGCAAGAGTAACCATATTGTAGTCGCCCTCGATAGAGTGCTTGAGTGCGGATGCAGCAACCGCGAACTCAACCGCGCCCTGAGTGGTCTTGCCGCTGAGAAGCGAGTAGATAAGACCGCCACCGAAGC
>JAZNWM010000093.1:0-7996 GCA_045593345.1 Eubacteriales bacterium | reverse complement strand
GATAAAAAATAAGAGGTTTTTTGTATTATTTACAGTAATTACAGTTAATAAACGGATAATTTGTAATGGTCAATACTTGACTTTTATATATATTTGTGCTATCATTTAAAGGATGCAATAATATAAATATTTTGTTATTTTTTTATCAAAATTGCTAAAAAATGCAAAACTCGCCGCATCCGCGGCAGAATGGAGAGAAAGCGAATGTTTAAATTAGGAAAACTGAAAATTCCTCACAGAAAGCATACCGCAGAGATGAAGGACTCGAGAATTCCCACTCCCCAAAGTGTGACTCTTCCTATGTCCCAGTACATCGGTGCACCTGCTATTCCCGTCGTTAAGGTTAGCGACAAGGTCTGTGTTGGAACCAAGATCGCAGAGGCAGACGGAAAGATCAGTGCGGCAATCCACTCGCCCGTTTCGGGTACCGTAAAGAAGATTGGCGACTTCCTTCTTTCTAACGGCAATACCTGTCAGGCCATTACGATCGAATCCGACGGTGAGATGACTCTTGATCCCGGTATTACACCTCCCACAGTCACCAATGCCGCCGAGCTTTGTCAGGCTATCCGCGAGAGCGGTCTCGTAGGCCTTGGCGGAGCAGGCTTCCCCACGGCTAACAAGCTTGAGAATGCTATCAGCAAGGATATTGACACCATTATCGTCAACGCTGCTGAATGTGAGCCCTACATCACCATCGACAACCGCACTATGCTGGACGGTACGTCCTACGTTGTACGCGGTGTCAAGATTATTGAGGAGTTTATCCCCGGTCCTCAGCAGATAATTATTGCGATTGAGGAGAACAAGCCCGAGGCTGTTAGCAAGCTTAAGGCTGCATTTGAGGGTGATTCCAGGGTACGCATCGAGGTTCTTCCCTCTACCTATCCTCAGGGAGCAGAGTGCGTTCTTATCTACAACCTGCTCGGCAGAGTTGTTCCGGAGGGCAAGCTTCCCTCTGATATCGGCTGCGTAATGTTCAACGTTACCTCGGTGGCCTTCTTCGCTCATTATCTTGAGACGGGTATTCCCTTTATCTGGAAGACGGTTACCGTTGACGGCTCGGCTGTTAAGTCGCCCAAGAACGTTACCGCACCTATCGGTACCTCCATCAGAGATATACTTACCTTCGTTGATGCCGACTTTGACGATATGGGCAAGGTGCTTTACGGCGGTCCTATGATGGGTATTGCGGCATATTCGCTTGACGATCCCATCTACAAGAACACCAGTGCCGTTATTGCTCTTAATAAGAAGGATTCCGAGCCCAAGAAGGAATATCCCTGTATCCATTGCGGTAAGTGTATTGCACACTGTCCTGTGGGACTTAATCCCACTGCCTTCGTTAAGGCTATGAAGCTTGAGAGCAAGGATGAGAGAGCTGCAATGCTTGAGGACGAGTGCGTGCTCAGCTGTATCGACTGCGGCTGCTGCTCTTACGTATGTCCCTCTCGCCGTCCTCTCGCTGAGAATAATAAGCTGGCGAAGAACGATCTGAAGAATTACAGATCCTCTAAAAATAATTAAGGAGGTAAAGTGAAAAATGAACAAGCTTATAGTTTCATCCTCCCCTCACATCAGAACGAAGAACGATACGCCCCGCGTAATGCTTGACGTTATCATCGCTCTTCTTCCTGCACTTATTGCGGGCACCGTAATTTACGGCATCCGTGCACTTCTCGTCGTATTCACCTGCGTGCTTACCTCGGTAGTGTCGGAATTTCTCTTCAACCTTATTACCAAAAAGGAACAGACCGTATTCGACTTCAGTGCCATCGTCACAGGTCTTATTCTCGGTCTCAGCCTTCACGCAAATGCTCCCGTATGGCAGTGCGTTATCGGCTCGGTATTCGCAATCATCGTGATCAAGTGTATCTTCGGCGGCCTTGGTGCGAATTTTGCTAACCCTGCTGCGACCGCCCGCGTATTCCTGCTCATCTGCTTCAGCGGTGCTCTTGCAGGCGGTGCGGCTCCCACTCTTGCCTTTGAGCCCGAGCTCGTTGCGGGTGCAACCCCCCTTGCAGTTATGGGTCAGGGCGGCGAGCTTCCCAGCATTGTTGATATGCTCGTTGGTACGAGAGGCGGCTCTATCGGTGAGTCCTGCATTATCGCTCTCGTTATCGGCTTTATCTATCTCGTAGCACGTAAGGTTATCAATTTTGAGGTTCCCCTCATTATGGTAGCAACCGTATTTCTTCTCTCGCTTGTTGCTTCGGGCGACGTTAATACGGCTCTCTACCACGTGCTTGGCGGCGGTCTCGTATACGGTGCGGTATTTATGGCTACCGACTACGTTACCACTCCCATTACCCGTACGGGTAAGATGATCTTTGCCTTCGGATGCGGTCTTATGACCTTCCTTATCAGATTCTTCGGTAATTATCCCGAGGGCGTATCCTTCGCAATTCTCTTTATGAACATCCTCTCTCCCTATATTGAGAGCTGGACAAAGCCCAAGGCTTTGAGAAAGAGAGGTAACAAATAATGGATATTAAAAAGTCATTAAAGGACGTTATCGTTCTCGTTGTTATTTGTGCCGTATTTGCTACCGTTCTTGCTGCGGTTAACTCTATCACGGCTCCCATCATTGCCGACAGACTTAACGCTGCTGCAAACGAGGCCTATATGGCAGTTATGCCCGATGCAAAGGGCTTTGAGGACGTAGACCTTTCTGCCTACACTCTTCCCGCCACCGTTACCGAGGCGAAGCGTGAGACCAGCGGTCAGGGCTATGCTATTAAGCTTGAGACCAAGGGCTACGACAAGGGTATGATCATTATCGTCGGCGTATCTGCTGACGGTGTTGTTACCGGTGCAACCTGCATCACCTCCAATGAGACCAACGGCGTTGAGAAGAGCTACGGCGGAAGCTTCAGCGGCAAGGATATGGACGGCGTAAATGCGGTTGACCTTATCGCAGGCTCTACTCTTACTACTACCGCATACCGCGGTGCAGTCGTTGACGCTATCAACACCGCGACAATTCTCGGCGGCGGATCGGTTGATATCCGTACCGAGGAGGAGAAGTTCCAGGATGCACTTGAGGCGGCTCTTCCCGAGGGTGGCGAGGAGTTTACCAAGGTCGTTCTTCTCTCTGCACTTGAGGGCATCGACGCGGTTTACGAGGCTGCTAACGGCAACGGCTACGTATGTCTTATCGGCTCCGACTCTACCGGCATCTTCATCGGTGTAGGTGCAGACGGCAAGGCGGTCGGCAACGTAAGTGACGAGCATAAGGCTCTTGCCGAGGCTGCTGTTGAGAGCATTAAGGCTAACGTTGCAGTAGACGTAGACCTTACTCCCTATATGGATAATTCTCTTATTGCAAACTACGTTAACTCGGTCAAGAAGACGGGTGCGGGTGCATACGTTATCGAGATCAAGACCTCGGGTAACTACACCGCCGCTACTCCCGTTGTTATTGAGGTTGTTATTGATGCTGAGGGTAGGATCGTTAACGCGAGAACCATCAGCCACGCCGAGACCGAGAATATCGGTGGTGCTCAGCTTCAGGACGGTAAGTTCAATACGAACTTCATCGGCAAGAACGAAGAGGAAGCAGGTGGCGTTGATACCGTTGCAGGTGTAACTATGACCACCGGTGCGTATAAGAACGCAGTTCTCAACGCCTTCAGCGTTGTTAAGATCCTCGGCGGCGAGGAGGTTGATACCAGAACCGAGGAGGAGAAGTTCGCTGATGCACTTGACGCGGCTCTTCCCGCAGGCGAGGGTGCATTCACCAAGTACTTCAAGGTTGAGATCATCGAAGGCTTTGACTCTATCTATACTGCAGACAACGGTGCAGGCTACGTTTGCGTAATCGGTACCGACTCTACCGGTGTATTCATCGGCGTAGGCTCTGACGGCGTAGCCGTTGGTGAGGTAAGCGACGAGCATAAGGCTCTTGCCGAGGCTGCTGTTGCTGCTATCTCCGCAACCGAGCTTACCGAGCTTAATAAGGCTGATTACACAGGTATTCATAAGCGTATTACTTCTATCAAGGTTACCGCAACCGGTAACTACGTATTCGAGATCGAGTGTGAGGGCTTCGGTAAGAAGGGTGATCACTACTTCAATCCCTCGGGCGAATACTTCATCATCCGCGTTGCTATCAGCAGCGAGGGTAGAATTCTCGATGCACAGACTCTCTACCAGTCGGAGACCGACGGTATCGGTAGCGTTCAGCTTGAGGACGGTGCGTTCAACGCAGGCTTCATCGGCAAGAACGAGGACGAGTGCGGCAGCGTAGACGTCGTTGCAGGCGTAACTCTTACCACCGACGCATTCAAGAAGGGTATTACCCGTTGCTATGCGGCATTTGAGATTCTTACAGGAGGTGCCAACTAATGAATAAAAACGGTAAGCTTTGGACTGTACTGAAGGGCATTATTGCTGAGAACCCCGTTCTCGTTCTCGTGCTTGGTACCTGTCCCGTACTTGCAGTTTCCACCAGCATCGTTTCCGCAATATCTATGGGTATTGCGGCAACCCTGGTTCTTATCTGCTCCAACACTCTTATTTCTCTTCTGAGAAAGATCATTCCCGATACGGTTCGTATCCCCTGCTACATCGTAGTGATCGCAGGCTTCGTTACCATTATTCAGATGCTTCTTCAGGCATTCCTGCCCGATATTTACACTCTGCTGGGTACCTGGCTTGCACTTATTGTTGTTAACTGTATCATCCTCGGCAGAGCCGAGATGTACGCGAGAAAGCACGGCCCTCTTGATTCCGCACTTGACGGTCTCGGAATGGGTATCGGCTTCCTCTTCGCACTCTTCCTTATGGCCTTCATCAGAGAGATCTTCGGTACCGGTGCTATCGACCTCAGTGCCCTCGGCCTTGAGTCTATCAAGATCCCCGTTCTCTGTGAGTACAACATTCCCATTCTCACTCAGGCTCCCGGCGGCTTCCTCGTTTACGGTATCCTTATCGCTATCGTTAACAAGATCGGCCCCAAGAAGGGTGCAGAGAAGAGAAAGAACTTCTCCTGCGAGGGATGTCCCTCCGCCTCCATCTGTGGCAGAGTCTCCTGCCCCGAGAATGCAGAGCTCGTTTCTGCAAGCGAGAATAACACTCTCGTAGAAAATAAGAAGGAGGAAGCGTAAATGTTAAAGGAATTAATTTATATCGTTCTGGTTGGCGTTTTTGCGAATAACTACGTTCTTCAGCAGACAACCGGTATTTGTCCCTTCCTCGGCGTTTCCAAGAAGATTGACCAGGCATCAGGTATGGGCCTTGCAGTTACCTTCGTAATGCTGGTTGCTACCGCAGTTACCTATCCTATTCAGAAGCACGTTCTTGAGGCCTTTAAGCTTGAATACCTTCAGACCATCGTATTCATTCTCGTTATTGCGGCTCTCGTTCAGTTCGTTGAGATCGTGCTCAAGAAGTTTATTCCCGCACTTTACAAGTCGCTGGGTGTATATCTTCCCCTTATCACCACCAACTGTGCAGTACTCGGTATCGCAATTGATAACCTTTCTTACGATTACGTTACCAATTTCGGAACCGCACTCCTCTCCTCTCTCGGTGTAGGTCTCGGCTTCCTCTTTGCAATGGTGCTCTTCGCAGGCGTTCGCTCCAAGACCGACAGCTGTCCTGCTCCGAAGGCGTTTAAGGGACTTCCCATTACTCTTATTGCCGCTGCTATCGTTTCTCTTGCATTCTACGGATTTGCAGGCGTTATCGACGGTATGCTCGGTATGTAATTAAGGAGGTAACAAAATGGAAATTATTACAGCTTTAATCGTACTTGCTATTATTGCTCTTGCTTGTGCGATCGTTCTTACCGTAGCAGCTACCTTCTTCGCCGTTAAGGAAAATGAGAAGGTTGTTGCTGTCCGTGACTGTCTCCCCGGTGCAAACTGCGGTGCCTGCGGCTATTCGGGCTGTGACGGCTATGCTAAGGCTCTTGGAGAGGGCGAGTGTGACAACCCCAGCCTTTGTATCCCCGGCGGCGACGGCGTTGCCAAGGAGATCGGTGAGATTATGGGCCTTGCTGCCGGAGACGTTGTTGAGAAGGTTGCTTACGTAGCCTGCAACGGAACCTGCAAGCCCGAGGACAGAAAGTTCGCTTACGACGGTATCAAGACCTGCGTGGCGGCAAACCTCAATTATTCGGGTGACCGTCTTTGCACCTATGCCTGCCTTGGCTACGGTGACTGTATGGCAGTTTGTCCCAGAGATGCTATTACCATCAATCCCGAGAAGTGCATCGCTGAGATCAATCCCAAGAAGTGTATCGGCTGCGGCCTCTGTGCCAAGACCTGTCCCAACCACATTATCAACATCGTTAACGATACCACCAGAGTTATCGTTAAGTGCTCCAGCCACGACAAGGGTGCTGTTACCCGTAAGGCCTGCTCCGATGGATGCATCGGCTGTATGAAGTGTCAGAAGACCTGTCCCGAGGGAGCAATTAAGGTAGAGAATAATCTCGCCACAATTGATTATGATAAGTGTACGGGCTGCGGAGCTTGTCACGATGTTTGTCCCGTTAAGTGTATACATCTGGAGAATCTCATCTGCGGAGCTCATTTCGAGTGATTTTGAATAATTTTGCGAACTACTTCGGTTTGGGTGGCTTGACGTAGGTCAACTACGCCTGTCGCCATCCAAGCCTCGTATTTCATCAAAATTATTCTAAAATCTTGGATTTTGCGAATTGCTTCAGATCGGGCAGTTTGCAGTAGATTTCTACAGCTTGCACTGTCCGATTCTCGCACTTCATCAAAATTATTCTAAAATCACAAACTACTGAAAAGTAGTGGAATTCACGCAAAAAAACAACTTTAGTTTACATTTATCGCAAAAAGTAAAGACGGAAAGGAGAACGAAGAGATGCTCAAGAAGCTTCTTGAAAACAAAAAGCTGTTATCGGATATTATTCTTATAACGGTTATTCTTATCGTTAGCCTTTCCGTTTTGCTTATTGTTTTTCTTACCCGCGAGGGTGGTGATATTGTGGTTGTCTACGTTGACGGAGACAAGGTGGCCGAGTATCCCCTTTCGGTGGACGGCGTTTATTATCTGAATAACGGCACCAACACCCTCGTTGTTGAGAATGGTGAGGCCTATATGCGGGACGCCACCTGCCCCGACAAGTATACGGGCAACGGATGTGTCAATACGGGCAGAATATCCTACGTCGGTCAGAAGATCGTCTGCCTTCCTAACAGGGTTATCGTCGAGATAGTCGGCGAGGGGGAGGGAATTGTCGATGTCTGATAAAAAAACGGCTGGACGTCCCCCGAAAAAGCTGACAACGCGTCAGCTCGTCACCCTATCGGCACTTATTGCGGTGGCAATGATACTCTCCTACGTAGAGTCAATGATACCCGCCTTTGTGGCGGTGCCGGGTGTGAAGGTGGGACTGTCAAATATCGCAACCGTCTTTGCCCTCTATGCTCTCGGCTGGCCCTACGCCATCTGCGTTTCGGTGGTGCGTGTGTTCCTGTCGGCCTTGCTCTTCGGCAATTTCGTCAGCCTGATATACAGCCTTTCTGGTGCGGCACTTGCACTTATATCAATGATCCTGTTGAAGAAGCTTGACCGCTTTTCCACCGTTGGCGTCAGCGTGGTTGGTGGCCTGTGTCACAACGTCGGTCAGATCATCGCCGCCTGCATCGTTATGGAAACGGCGGCAATCTCGGTTTATCTGATACCCCTTACGATTTCGGGTACTATTGCAGGCGTGGTAATCGGTCTTGTTGCAGGTAATCTTGTCGAGCGAGTAAAAAAATACATTTAAAAAAGCTCTCATCTCTGCTGAAATGCGGTTTTGGGTGCTTTTTTTCTTTTAATAAACGCTATTGTGTGCTTTTTATTTTAAAATATTTGACAAATCATCTAATATATGGTAAAATAGAAATGGTGCACATCCGCCGATGCACTCCTGGCTTCGGCTAAAAACAGGCGGAGAATGAGAAAAAATGAAACTGAATTACAAGAGAACCATACTCGTGGGCTTTGCGTTCTTCCTGATCAGTGCATT
>JAZNWM010000092.1:0-2783 GCA_045593345.1 Eubacteriales bacterium | reverse complement strand
TAAGAGTGCGGCTCATAAGAGGGAAATATCAATTGACGAGCCCTTATCTGTAGATTGGGACGGAAACGAGCTTTTGCTCTCGGATATTCTCGGTAGTGATTCGGACGTTGTGACGCGGGATATGGAGGACGAGGAGGAGCGACGGATTGTGAGAGCGGCGGTATCAGACCTTTGCGACAGGGAAAGAATAATCGTAGAGCTACGTTTTGGTCTTTCGGGGGGCAGGGAGCTTACTCAAAAGGAGGTTGCAGACACCCTCGGTATCAGTCAGAGCTATATTTCCCGTCTTGAAAAGAAGATTATGAGCAGATTACGTAAAAAAATAGAAGAAAAGATTTAATTTTTTTCAAAAAAGTATTGCAAAAACGAAAAATATATGATATAATAAGCCGTATTAAAATGACTTTAATGTAAAAGAGGTGTTAAAATGAAGGCAGGATTACATCCCGAATACAAAGAGGCTACCATAAAGTGTGCATGTGGTGCTACCGTTCAGACTCACTCTGTTAAGGGCGATATGAACGTGGAAATTTGCTCCAAGTGCCATCCTTTCTATACAGGTAAGCAGAAGTTTGTTGACGCAGGCGGACGTCTTGATAAGTTCAAGAAGCGTCTTGCAGCTGCACAGAACAACAAGTAATCAATGTATCATAAAAGAGTGCTTGGATTTATCCTGCACTCTTTTTGTTTCCTAAAAGAGGTTTTTTATGAAGGATTCCGAAATTGTTAAAAGCGATGCGATAATCGTCGGCATTGCCGAGCGTGGCTCTGACGTACCTGAGTGCGAGCGATCTCTTGACGAGCTTGAGAGACTTCTTGATACTGCGGGCGGCAGGGTATTCGCCAGAGTTATTCAGGTTAAGGACAGCTTTGATCCCCGCACCTGTATCGGCAGCGGTAAGGTTGCCGAGATCTCCGAGCTTTGCTCGGCAAATCAGGTGGAGCTTGTCATCTTCGACTTCGAGCTTACGCCCGCACAGATTAGAAATCTTGAGAACGATATCGGCGGTGACGTTCGAGTTATCGATCGCAGTATGCTTATACTTGATATATTTGCACTTCACGCCACCAGCGGCGAGGGTAAGCTGCAGGTGGAGCTGGCACAGCTTCGTTACAGTGCACCCAGGCTTATGGGACGCGGAACCGAGCTTTCAAGGCTGGGCGGCGGTATAGGAACGCGTGGCCCCGGTGAGACCAAGCTGGAGAGCGATCGCCGTCATATGAAGGAGAAGGTCATCGCCCTTGAGAAGAGGCTTGCAGAGATGGAGCATAATCGCTCGGTTATGCGTGCCCAGCGAGACAGAAGCGGACTTTGTAAGATCGCTCTTGTCGGCTATACCAACGCGGGAAAGTCAACCCTTCTCAATGCACTTACCGGTGCGGGTGTGTTTTCGGAGGACAAGCTTTTTGCCACCCTTGATCCCACCACGCGAAAGCTTGAGCTGCCCTGTGGCGAGAGTGTGCTGCTTACCGATACCGTCGGATTTATCAGAAAGCTGCCTCACCATCTTGTCAAGGCGTTTAAGTCCACTCTTGATGAGGTTGTATACGCCGATCTTCTCCTTATCGTATCGGATATTACCGATCCCGAGGTCGGCGAGCATATCGAGGTCACGAGGGGGGTTATCGAGGAGCTCGGTGCATCGGACAAGCCGGTTATTCTGGTTTATAATAAGTGCGATATGCTGACCGAGCCTATTACCGATGTGGAGGGCGACGACGTAGTTATACTCTCCGGTGCTACAGGCGAGGGAATCGACAGACTCCTCTGCCTTATAGAGCAGACAATTCATAGATTTAAAAAGAAATACAGCCTTCTGATACCGTATTCAAATCAGTCGGTGGTCAGTACGCTTTACGATAACTATACCGTCGAGTCGGTTGACTACGTTGACGATGGAATTCGCGTCGAGGTTATCCTTGACGAGCGTGGCAGAGGTATGTATTCACGCTATATTGTTACGGTGTAAATATGAGTACTGAAAGCTATATTACAGTAAAGAGCCCCTCCTATTTTGAATATGAGGACCGAAAATCTATATTCATCGGTATGGCTATGCCCGTCAGCTGTGAGGCCGATGCAATTGCCTTTATCGACTCGGTGAAGAAGCGTTATCCCGATGCACGCCATCACGTATACGCCTACGTCCTTCGAGAGAATTCGACAATGCGATTCACCGATGACCGCGAGCCCCAGGGAACTGCGGGTATGCCCGTCCTTGATATAATCCGTAAGAACGGCTGTACCGACGTCTGCATCGTTGTGACCAGATATTTTGGTGGAACTCTGCTCGGTACGGGCGGACTTGTCCGTGCATATACCTCCGCTGCACTCGGTGCACTTCTTGGGGCAGAGATTATCAGGTACGATATTTATACCAGCCTTGAGATTGCCGTCAGTTATTCTGACTACGGCAGGATTACTACCGCTCTCTCCGATCTTGGCTTCCGCACCGAGTCCACCGAGTACGACGTGGGCATCAAAATCGGCGGTAGCATTGTAAAGAGCGAGCTTGACCGACTGAAAAACGCTCTTGTCGAGCTAACTGCAGGCAGGGTAGAGATAGAAATTATCGGCGAAGAATTTTCTTATTGATTATTTTACGTTTTTTTGAATTTTTTTGAATAAAAAAAGTGTTTTTGTAAAACCCGGCGTATATTAAGGTACAAAAAGGAAAGGAGGACTTGATATGATAAGCAAGGAAACCATTGAGCAGGTCTTGATGCGTACCGATATCGTCACACTTATCGGCGGATACGTATCGCTGAAAAGAGCGGGCTCA
>JAZNWM010000091.1:0-3871 GCA_045593345.1 Eubacteriales bacterium | reverse complement strand
GCCAAGGCATACAAATCGGTAGGGGCGAACGGTATAGTAATGGCGGAGCCGGTTGCGGGACTTCTTTCTCCCACACTCGAAGAGGAATTTGCCTCGCCTTACATCAAGAAAATAGTTGATGCGGTACAGAGTGATGAATTCATTATAATTTATCATAATTGCGGAAACAACGTGCCGCTGATGATCGATTCTATTATGGCGACAGGATGTGCAGCTTATCATTTTGGAAATGCGGTGGATCTGGAGAAAGATATCATTGCAAAAGTCCCGTCTGATGTTGTTGTAATGGGTAACATCGACCCGGCAGGTGTACTTCGGATGGGAACTCCCGACAGAGTAAGAGAGGAAACGCTGGCATTACTGAATAAATGCTCAAAATATCCTAATTTCGTTTTGTCGTCGGGTTGCGACATCCCGCCAATGACACCGTGGGAAAATATTGATGCGTTTTTTGCGGCTCAGCGCGAGTTTTATGGCAAATAAAATAATAAATTCATTTGATAGGAGTTTTTGCTATGATAAACGTATCTTTGAAGGACCGCGAAATATTGCGCGAGCTGGCGGCTCGTAAGGCGGCGCTTGCAAACTGTTTGCGCAACGACGAGATCCTTGAAATGTGGGATAAGCAAGCCAGAGGTGTACGCGACACACCGACGGTGAGACTTTTGTTTTCGAATTTCACGCGCGAGGTCATAAGTCCGCGTATGCGTTGTGAAGGCAAAGAGGCACGAAAAATGGAGTGGCAGCTTCTGTCCTCGATGGTCGGCAGAGAGCTTTTCGACGACGATACTCCGATCTCGGATAGATTTGAAGTAAATATGTTTGTAAAAGGCTCTCCTTTCGGCGCAAATCCGATAATAACCAAGGCAAAGGATTCTATCGGATTTCATATTGAGCCGTTGACCGACGATATAGAGGAAGATTTCGATATTTTCCGCGGCGGCGGTTTTACTGTTGATATGGAAGGCACAAAAGAATGGTGCGCTCTTGCGGACAGCATATTCGGGGATATTCTTCCGTCTCGCATTATGCAGGCATCCCTGAAGGGGGCTATCACCAATCCTTTGGTAATGCTGATCAATATGGAGACATACTATATGTCAATGTATGACTGCCCCGAAAAGCTGCACGAGCTGATGGATATGGCAACGAAGGTATACGAGAGATACTATGATTATTTAGAAGAAAACAAACTGCTTCTTCCCACAAATGGATTCTCCCGTGTTGCTCAGGAATCCTTCGCATTTACCGATGAGCTCCCCTCCGACGGTAACATAACGTCCACGAAGCAGGTCTGGGGCTTCCTTGAATCACAGGAAACAACTGCGGTATCTCCTGCTATGTATGGAGAATTTGTTTATCCTTATTTCGACCGTATGGTCAAGCGTTTTGGATTGCTTTCATACGGCTGTTGTGAAAGAGTGGACAACCTTTGGGTCGATTACCTTTCCAAATGGGATAATCTACGTAAGCTTTCTGTATCCCCCTTTAATAACGAGGAGCAGGTCGGCGAGTATCTGCGCGGAAGCCGTGTTGTATATTACAGTAAGCCGAGAGCCGAGTACGTAACCGAGCCGGGGTCCCTTGACGAAGACGCTATAAGAAGATGCTTTAGAGATATCAGTAAAGCGTCGAGCGGATGCTTGCTCGAGGTGGCTCAAAGAGAGGTCGGCACCATCTTCGGCGACTACGAGCGCGGTAGGCGTTACGTTCAGCTCGCGAAGGAAACCATATCCGAATATTGGCAACCTTAAGTATATAAATTAATTAAAAATATAAAATGGAGGCAATTATGAAAATCAAAAGAATTATTTCACTCATCCTCTGCCTGATTATGGCACTGCCCGTCATTTCGTGCAGCAACACAGCAGATCCCGCAGAGGGATCCTCTGACGAAACAACAAAAGCTCCCGCCGCAACGGTCGCTCCCGATACTTCGGCGGTGGTTGAGGAAACCGAGAGCCCCTATGACGAGAACGGATTCCTCAAGAGCTCCCTTCCCGAAGAGCTTGATTTCGGCGGCGAGAAGGTCACTGTTCTTTGGTGGACTGACGTTGAAAATCCCGAATTCTTTGTTGAAAACACTAATGGCGAAATTATTAACGACGCTATCTACCAGCGTAACGCAAACGTTGAATCCCAATTGGGCATTACCTTTGAGTGGACAGGCATCAAGGGCCAGTACAACAACAACGTCGGTGCGAATTATGCAAATCACATCGGTAATCAGTACGCAGCCGGCGACACAACGTATGACATTATATCCGCTCACTCCTTAACTATCGCGCTCACCTCAATGTACGGCTACTGCGCAGACCTTATGAAGGCAAAATATCTCGACTTTGAAAAGCCCTGGTGGCCCGAGGTCATGCTCGAGACAGCAACGATCGGCGATAAGATGTACTTCGTTTCCGGTGACATTTCCACCAACTCCATCCATCAGATGTACGCCGTTTTCTATAACAAGAATCTTTTCAAGAATTATCCCGATCTCGTTGAACCCTCAAAGTACGTTCTTGATAACAACTGGAACATCGAAACCTTCCAGCTCCTCACCAAGGATATGTATCAGGATCTTGATAACTCTAACTCCGCAAATGAAAACGACTTTTACGGTCTTTCCACTCTTTGGTGGCATTTTGACGCTCTTTATTACGGTTCCGGTCTGAGACAAGCAGAAAAAGATCCCGAAAACCTCTTCAAGATCTCCGATGACTACTTCAGCGATAAGGCTATCGATCTTAACGATTCAATAGGTGCCTGGGTCAAGACCGGAAATGTGTACGTCGATAATACTAAGTATCATAAGGTATTTTGTAACGGAAACGCTCTGATGTCCCTAGCTCGTCACCATGACATTGCAAACTACCTTACAGGTGACTTCACGCACGGTATCGTTCCTGTTCCCAAGTACAATAACGATCAGGAAAACTATATTACCTTAGTCGGTAACCCAATATCCTTCTACTCAATTTACGCCCTCTCCAAAGATATAGACCGTGCCGCAGCGGTTCTTGAATGTTGGGCAAGCGAGGCTTACCGCCTTACGTCTCCCGCGGTCTTCGAGACTACCTTCAAGCTCAGATATTCCGATACGTCTGTTGAATCCCAGATGTACGATATCATTCGTGCGGGAATCATATTTGATTTCGGCAGACTCTTCAACGACACTCTCGGCAATATGAGCGGTCAATGGAGCTGGGGTGCATCTCAAGGCACAAGCTGGGCAACCGCAAGCAAGCCTTATGCCAGATCTCTTCCCACCAAGCTTAAAGATATCACAGACAGCTTCAAGGCTATCAACTAAAAATAAAAACATACCGTTCTCATTATAGAAATGGGGCTTTAAATGGAGATCTCCGATTTTTTAAAGTTCCGAGCTGAAGCTGCCGGTTGTTCAAAAGAGTTAAACCGCAAGGCTTTTAGCTCGCGGTTTATCTCGGAGCAGACCGGGAGATCAGAGACCTTTTCGAAAACGGTCAGTGTCTCTTCCAGGCAGAGGTTCTTCTGCACGCTGAGACGCTGCGTTTGAATTACGATCTCAATTTTGGTATCATTCCCATACCCAAGTATAATGCAGAGCAGGAAAGCTATCATCAGTATACCACAGGTCACTGTACCACCGTTATTTGCTTCCCGACTACTACGAAAGATGACGATCTTGATTTCGCTTATTTTATGGTAGAAGCCATGGCGATTGAGTCTGTTGAATCTGCGGCAATGATTGATATTATTACCACCAGCGTATCTTCCGATGCGGTAAAGCGGGCGCGTGAAAACACGCCCGCTTGCCATCTTTATTTTGCGTGGGATATTTATAATTATAAACAATGTTCATTATAAAAGTACAAGAAAAACAGAAAGGAAATAA
>JAZNWM010000090.1:0-1661 GCA_045593345.1 Eubacteriales bacterium | reverse complement strand
GAATACCCCGGTTTTCATACCCTCTATTACCTCGTACACATACCTTTCCAAATGCTCCTCCCGATGAGAAGGACCAACCGAGCCAACTCCGTCGGGATGCTCGCCAAAAAGGAAATGTTGAGCAAGGATGAGATATTCTGCCCCGCTTTTTCTTGCGATATTCAGCATTTTATCAAAATGCTCCTCATAATATTCCATTTCAAAGCCGATGGATATATTAAGCTCGTCGCGATACTTCTCACGCAGGGCAGAAATATCCTTTACGTACTGCTCGGCTTCTGCCAAGGGAACTCGCCAATCCCCCTCGTATCCATCTGGAAAGACGAATGGAGCGTGGTCGGCAAAGCCGAGATATTTTATCCCCGCCCTGATGGCACACGTTACATAATCCTCGTCGGTGTCAACGGCGTGACCGCATCTTACCGTATGGGTGTGATAATTGTATATCATATTACTTAAGAAGGAACCTGTTGAAGCTCTTCTTACCTCTCTTAACGAGGATACCGCCTGCGAGCTGTTCTCTCGTGATCATAGCTCTCACGTCGGTAACCTTCTCGCCGTCAACCGATACGCCGCCCTGCTCGATGGCACGTCTGCCCTCAGACTTTGAAGGAACCATCTTACCGAGGACGAGCAGGCTGTTAAGGTCGATCATACCGTCGACAAGCGAGGACTCCTCAACGAGCACCTCGGGGGCATTCTCTGCACCGCCCGAAACGAAGAGCGAGCGAGCCATAGCCTGAGCCTTCTCGGCCTCCTCCTCACCGTGAACAAGCTTGGTAAGCTCGTATGCAAGGATCTCCTTTGCGGAATTAAGCTGTGCACCCTCCCAGGCGTCCATCTTGTCAATCTCCTCAACGGGAAGGAAGGTGAGCATTCTGATGCACTTAAGAACGTCGGCGTCGCCAACGTTTCACCAATACTGGTAGAAGTCGAAGGGCGAGGTCTTGTTGGGATCAAGCCATACCGCACCCGAGGCGGTCTTGCCCATCTTCTTGCCCTCGGAGTTAAGGAGGAGAGTGATGGTCATAGCGTGAGCGTCCTTACCAAGCTTACGTCTGATAAGCTCGGTACCGCCAAGCATATTAGACCACTGGTCGTCACCGCCGAACTGCATATTACAGCCGTACTCCTTGAAGAGATGGTAGAAGTCGTAGGACTGCATAATCATATAGTTGAACTCAAGGAAGGAGAGTCCCTTCTCCATTCTCTGCTTATAGCACTCGGCAGAGAGCATTCTGTTTACCGAGAAGCAGGCACCGACCTCGCGAAGCACCTCGACGTAGTTAAGTCCGAGCAGCCACTCTGCGTTGTTTACAAGAATAGCCTTGCCCTCGCCGAAGTCGATGAATCTCTCCATCTGCTTCTTGAAGCAATCGACGTTGTGCTGGATGGTCTCGGTGGTCATCATCTGACGCATATCGGTTCTGCCCGAGGGGTCGCCTACCATAGCCGTACCACCACCGATAAGAACGACGGGCTTGTTGCCTGCCATCTGAAGTCGCTTCATAAGACAGAGAGCCATAAAGTGACCTACGTGGAGCGAGTCGGCGGTGGGGTCAAAGCCGATGTAGAAGGTAGCCTTACCCTCGTTTACCATACTTTTGATTTCTTCTTCGTTGGTTACCTGGGCGATCAGGCCGCGGGCAACCAGTTCCTCA
>JAZNWM010000089.1:0-32952 GCA_045593345.1 Eubacteriales bacterium | reverse complement strand
AACCCAAGGAGTTGATAATATGCCTTGTCTTCCTAAGACCGCTTGGCCTCCGACTTCCCTTCTCGGTATGAGAATAGACCTTAAGACAAGACGGCCTGTTATCGCTAATAAAATGGGCGGATTTTCAGGCCCCGCCATCTTCCCCGTTGCGGTAAGGATGGTTTATCAGGTAGCTCACGCGGTGTCGATACCCGTTATCGGTATGGGCGGCGTTTCCTCGGCAGAGGACGTTATTGAGATGTTGCTTGCAGGTGCTGTCGCTGTTGAGATCGGTGCGGCAAACCTCGTTGACCCTCTGGCGTCGAAGAAGATAATCGAGGATCTGCCGAGAGTAATGAAGAAATACAATATCACCTCGCTTGAGGGACTTAAAATAGACTAATAATTTTTAAATAAAGGAGATCAGAAATGGGAAAGGACGTAATTATCGCCTGCGATTTTGACAGTGCGGAGAAAACATTTGCTTTTCTTGACAAGTTCACAGACAGAAAGCCCTTTGTGAAGATCGGTATGGAGCTTTACTATGCCGAGGGCCCCTCTATCGTAAGGGAGATCAAGAGGAGAGGACACAAGATATTCCTCGATCTTAAGCTTCACGACATTCCTAACACGGTTAAGAAGGGAATGGCGGTGCTGTCAAGGCTTGACGTTGATATGACAAATCTTCACGCGGCGGGCACCAAGAGAATGATGCAGGCGGCAATAGAGGGACTTACCAGACCTGACGGCAGCCGTCCCATTCTTATTGCGGTAACCCAGCTTACCTCCACCGACCAGGAGAGTATGGAAAACGATCTGCTCATTAAGGAGCCTATTGATAAGGTCGTTATGCACTATGCAGCCTGTGCCAAGGAGGCGGGACTTGACGGTGTGGTTTGCTCACCCCTCGAGGCAGGCAAGGTACACGACAGCTGTGGCAGGGATTTCGTGACCGTCACTCCCGGTGTACGCTTTGCCGACGGTGACGTTGGCGACCAGAAGCGTGTTATGACTCCCGCCGAGGCTAACAGAATAGGCTCTGATTATATCGTCGTGGGCAGACCTATCACCGCTGCAGAGGATCCCGTTGCCGCGTACGAAAGATGCTGCAGGGAGTTTATCGGCTGATGAGAGAGCGACTTTTGAAGCTATCACTCTGGCAGGGAATTATCGCTGTCGCAGTGTTTATTATTAACTATTTCTTTTATCATTTCGTCACCGACGAGGGCATTACTCTCGTCTGGCAGCCCGAGGCGGGCAAGCCCTTTGTTGCCGACCTCATCGGTAATCTTGGCGTGCTGTTCATATTCGGCAGCATAGTCACTCTGCTGGTGGCGTTTATAGTTTTTGATAAGAAAGAGAAAGGCGAGGAATAAAATGGAAGGCTATAAAAGAGAATTTATACAGTTTTTAGAGGGTGCGGGCGTGCTTAAGTTCGGTGATTTCACCGCGAAGAGCGGCAGAAAGATACCCTATTTCATCAACGCGGGCGAGATCAAGACGGGCGACCAGATCGCAAAGCTCGGCGAGTTCTATGCGAAGGCATATCTTGAGAAGGTTGGCAATAAGAGAGCTGTGCTTTACGGTCCCGCATACAAGGGTATTTCTATCGCGGTTTCTGCCGCTGTCGGTCTGTCGAAGCAGGGACTCGATCTTCCCTTCTTCTTCAACCGTAAGGAGGCGAAGGATCACGGCGAGGGCGGTGTTTTCGTAGGCTACAAGCCCCAGGCAGGCGAGGAGATCGTTATCGTTGAGGACGTTATCACCGCAGGAACGGCTATCCGCGAGAGTATGGAGATACTCTCCTCTCTTGAGGGTACTAAGGTTATTGCGACCTTCGTTATGGTTGACCGTAAGGAGCGTGGCAAGGGTGAGAAGTCTGCTATGGCAGAGGTTGGCGAGGAGTTTGGCTTCCCCGTATACTCGGTGGTTGACGTGTACGATATTATCGAGTATCTCTCGGAGGATGAGAAGAATACCGAGAACGTTGAGCGTATCAAGAGCTACCTCACCGTTTGGGGTGCGAAATAAAAGCTATATATTCGGTAAATATAACGCATTTTGTAAACTTTGGTTAGCAGGGAGCTGTAAAATATGAGAAACCTTGTAAATATTCTTGATCTGACGACCGACGAGATTTTGGGTCTTGTACGTCTTGCATCCGATATAATGGAGCATCCCGACCTCTATTCCGAGAGCTGTAAGGGTAAGATACTCGGTGCTCTGTTCTTTGAGCCGTCTACCAGGACGCGTCTGTCCTTCACCTCGGCTATGATGAGCCTCGGCGGTCAGGTGCTCGGCTTTGATCAGGCGGGCTCCTCCTCTGTCGCGAAGGGTGAGACGGTTGCGGATACCGTCAGGATGGTAAGTGCGTACTCGGATATTATCGCTATGCGACATCCGAAGGAGGGTGCCCCCGTGGTTGCCAGCCGCGTTGCCACCGTTCCCGTCATCAATGCAGGCGACGGCGGTCATTTTCATCCTACCCAGACGCTTACCGACCTGCTTACCATATATAAGAAAAAGGGCCGCTTCGACAACCTTGTTATCGGTGTCTGCGGCGACCTTAAGTATGGCAGAACGGTGCATTCGCTTATTGCGGCGATGTCAAGATATGACAACGTCCGCTTCGTGCTTATCTCGCCCGAGGAGCTTACTCTCCCCGATTACGTGAAGGACGATCACCTCTTTACGGGCGGCTGTGAGTACGTGGAGACCGAGAATCTTGAGAGTGCAATTCCCTCCCTGGATATTCTCTATATGACAAGGATCCAGGCCGAGCGTTTTGAGTCGCGTGAGGAATACGAGCGGCTGAAGGACTCCTACGAGCTTACCGCATCAAAGCTTATTATGGCGAAGGAGGATCTTTCCATAATGCATCCGCTGCCCCGCGTGACCGAGATCAACGTGGACGTGGATGATGATCCCAGGGCGGATTACTTTGACCAGGCGATGTACGGCAGATACATACGTATGGCCCTTATCCTTATGCTTCTCGGCACGAAGGGTGTTGATGATCGCCGCCTTGACGGCGAGGAGAGGATCGGTGTGGTCTGTCAGAATCCCCATTGCATCAGCCGCACCGAGCGTGGCGTAAAACGCTTCTTCGACGAATACGGCAAGTGCGTGTATTGCGATCAGTACATTTAAAGAATGCAGAATTCAGAATGCAGAATTCGGAATTAAAAAAAGCGGCTCGGATGAGTCGCTTTTTTGCGTTGTGTTATATTACTGTAAATAGTGAAATATTACAATAGCTTTATTCCTGCGGCTTTACAGCCCTCGACGGTTTCCTTATCCCAAATTGAGGACTGCACCTCACCGATATGGGCGGAGCCCATCATAAGCATACAGAGTCTTGATTGACCGATACCGCCGCCGACGGTCAGGGGCAGCTCTCCTGCCAGCAGCATCTTGTGGAAGGGAAGCGAGCGTCTGTCGTCGCAGTCACGCTCGGTAAGCTGGCGGTCAAGCGACTCGGCGTCCACGCGGATACCCATTGAGGAAATTTCAAATGCACGCCCCAGGGTGTCGTTATAGAAGAGGATATCGCCGTTCAGCGACCAGTCGTCATAGTCGGGGGCACGCCCGTCGTGAGGCTTGCCGCTCTTCAGCCTGCCACCGATCTGCATAAGCAGTACGGTACGGTGCTTCTTCGTGATGGCGTCCTCACGCTCCTTCGGTGTCAGATCAGGGTACATATCCTCAAGCTCGGAGGTGGTTATGGCGTACATATCGCGGCAAAGCTCTGCATTCAGCTCGGGAAAATCCACCCGAAGCAGATCGTTCGTGTCGCAGATAACGTTTACTATTTTCTGTGCTATCTCCTTCAGATAGTCGAGAGTCCTGTCCTCTCTTGTGATAACCTTCTCCCAGTCCCATTGGTCGACGTAGATGGAGTGGATGTTGTCAAGCTCCTCGTCACGCCTTATGGCGTTCATATCGGTGTAAAGGCCGTTGCCAACGTAGAAATGGTATTCGTGAAGGGCAAGACGCTTCCATTTTGCCAGCGAGTGAACCACCTGAACGCTCTCGCCCACCGCAGGCACGTCAAAGGCTACGGGACGCTCGGTGCCGTTAAGGTTGTCGTTAAGGCCTGATGACTCGGTAACGAAGAGGGGAGCGGACACACGCTTCAGATTAAGTGCCTCGGCAAGTTTTATCTGGAAGGTCTGCTTTATGAATGAAATCGCCTTCTGCGTTCTGTAAAGGTCCATTGGCGATTTGTAGTTTTCGGGAATGTAAAGCTTGCTCATTGGGGCTACACCTTCGGATTACTTTTCCCAGGAGTCAAGAACCTTGATATACTTGATAACCGGCTGATCGTCCTTGTCGGAGATGGCACCGTTGCCATACATATTCCAGTAATAATAGTAGGTGGGCTCGCCTGTGAGCATATACTGTGCGTAATATTCATAGTAGTCGGTCTTGGGGAAGAAGTCCCGCGTCACCTCGTCAACCACGCTGAGTCCCTCTACAACGTAGCCGAATGCGGCGTAGTTGCCGTCAAGCGAGCTTGATGCGTCGGCGTTGCAGATGAAGAACTGGCTGGAGGCAGAGTCGGGCTCGCTCGAGCGTGCCATAGAGATAACGCCGTACTTGTGGCTGATGTCGTTTTGATGACCGTTGGAGGCAAACTCGCCCTTGATATTGATCTCGTTGCCGTCCTTATCCTTGTTGCCGCCCCTGCCGTTGGCATCTGGATCGCCGCCCTGGATCATAAAGTCACCGATAATTCTGTGGAAGGTAAGTCCGTCATAGAATCCGCTCTCGGCGAGGCTTATAAAGTTCTCTACGGTGACGGGTGCGGTGGTGGCGTCAAGGAGAACCACCATTCTGCCGTAGCCCTTGATACAGATCTCAACGTACTTTATATCTCGTCCGGAAATATCGCGGCTCTCAAGATATTCGCAGGCTCCTGTGCCCATCTTCTCCTTGCCGCAGGAGCTGAGGCAGGCAAGGCAGCTGAAAATAAGCGTGATCGCAAGGATCAGACTGAGTGTTCTTTTCATATTTTTAGTTTCCTTTCGGTTTATGTTTTTCAAATAGATATAGTTATCAGAGATTTCGCGAAATGAACAGCTCGACGGCACAGTAGCCCGTCACACCGCCGTATTTCGAGCCTGCGTCGGCTCTGGCAAGATCGCATATTATTTCATTCAGCCTCTCGGTGCCGTACCGCTTCGCCGCGGAGATATACATTTTAAGCTTGTATTTGTTCATCGAGAGCCTCTCCTCGATCTCATTGGCACTTAGTCCCTCGTCAAGCAGGTGGGACACCGCACAAAGATCGTCAAAGGTTCTTGCCACCATAGACATTATTACCGTGTAGTCCACACGCCGCTGCTTCATCTCCTCAAGGGCGAGGTATGCCCTGGGCTTGCTTCTGTCAAGGATGGCGTTGGAGAGGGCGAAGGTATCGCACTCGGGAGTAGAGGAGGCAACCTCGCTGACGTCCTCGGGCGTTACCACGCTCTTGCCTCGGGAGAGTGCAAGGGCACATAGCTTGTCGACCTCGCCCACCAGCACGTCCATAGACCTGCCCGAGCGGAAGACGAGAGCCTTCACCGTATCAAGACCAACCTCAACGCCCTGTGCATTGAAGTGCTTCTTTAACCAGGCGTAAAGCTGGTTCTCGGTTGATTTTTCAAATCTTAATATTTTAATTTTACTATCAAAGCGTTTTATGAATGGCGACGGACGCTTCGGCGTGCCGAAATCAATACACTCGTCGTCTGCGGTAAACGCTACTATGGACTCAGGGTGCTCGATGCAGGCATCGATAAGCTCCTCAAGGGCTACGCATTCGCTCTCGTTAAGCTTGAGAAAGCTGGCGTGCCGCCACTCGATAAGCTTGTAGTCGCTCATCATCGGAGGAGCCTTCACCGCCTCGGTAATAGCCGCAAAATCAACCTCCTCGCCGTCGAAGACGGGGTTGTTGAATACTGCGAAGGCCTCGTCACCCACAATGCTCTCACGCAGGGATTTCAGGTAATATCTGACAAGATAATCCTCCTCGCCTGTGAAGAGATATATTCCGCCGGGCTTTCCGCTTTTCAGTTCTGACTTGAAGGCTTGGATATCCATATTTTCATTCTTGCCGATCTGTCGGCACCACCTATTTTTATATTGTAAAGAAGGTCTATTTTTCCACCCTCTTCGTTAAGCTCCATTCTGATACGTCGGGTATGCACGTCGGCGTCAAGGCTGTATGGGGTGATGGTGTATACCGAGCTGTGACTCTCACCTTCGGAAAAATACATATTGCTCTCCACCGCACCGCTGCGAATGACCCGCAGTGAGCCGCCCGCCGAAATGATCTCGGTGCGAATCCTGCCGCCCTCACGCTCCTCGCTGTAGCTGAGATGAATATTCCCGCCGTCATAGCGATAGAAGCCATCGGCCTCAATTGCGTCACGCTCAATATCACCCTCGGGAAGCCCCGCCTCGTTAAGATCCTCTATGGTTGATTCAATTTTAAGCTTTACCTTGTCAATCATTCAGTACCTCTATAAAGACAAAAACGGAAGGCAAAAACCCAAAATGGGACAAAGCCTCCGTTTTAGCCGATTATTTATTAAGTGCCCTCTTTCTCTGGTTGTATGCACTTCTGGGGTTGATGAATTCACGCCAGTCGAAGCTGCCCGCATCAAGTGCGGTAACGAGAACCTCGGCGGTAGCGATGTTGGTAGCGAGAGGGATGTTGTTTACGTCGCAAAGACGGAAGAGATCCTGCTCTGCCTCGGTAGGCTCCTTGGCAACGTTGGTGCTTCTGAAATAGAAGACCAGGTCGATCTCGTTGTAGGAGATTCTTGAGTTGATCTGCTCAAGTCCGCCGCCCGAGCCGGGCATATAATTTTCTATCTCAAGTCCGGTAGCGTCAGAAACGTAGCTGCCGGTCGTGTGGGTGGCACATATATGATGACGGCTCAGAATTCCGCAATACGCGATGCAAAACTGTGCCAGAAGCTCTTTTTTGTTGTCGTCTGCAATAAGTGCTATTTCCATTTTACACTCTCCAATCTCTAAAAAATGAATTTTTATCAAATGTCCGTAAAATTCTAAAATATTATATCATTATTTGACTGATTTGTCAATAATTATGCAAATAATTTAATATTTTTTGTTCAAAAAGTATTGTTTTGCAAGAAAGGGGCGTTTTTGTCGCAATTTTTACAGCCCTTTTTACCACGGGAGTAAATTATTTTACAAAAATTTTTGAAAAAAGCAAGATTTGGGATTGATAAATTTGAAAAAGTGTTGTATAATAGCATAGTTAAACTTTTATCAGCGAGGATTCTTAAGATGAGTGAAATAAAAAGGATTGGAATTCTTACCTCCGGCGGCGATGCTCCCGGAATGAATGCGGCGGTAAGAGCAGTATGCCGTACAGCCCTCACACGCGGTGTTGAGGTTATGGCTATATACCGCGGCTATTCGGGACTTATTGAGGGCGACATCAGGCCTATGTCGGTAAGAGACGTATCCAACGTTATAAATAAGGGCGGTACTATTCTTTACTCCGACCGCTGTCCCGAGTTCAAGGAGGCAGAGGTAAGAGCAAGGGGTATTGAGAACTGTCATAAGCTTGGTATTGACGGTATTATCTGCATTGGCGGTGACGGTACCTTCCAGGGTGCTACCAGGCTTACCGAGGAGGGTATTCCCTGTATTGGTATTCCCGCTACCATTGATAATGATATTACCTCCACCGATAACACCATCGGCTTTGATACCGCGATGAATACGGTAATCGAGCTTGTCGACAAGCTTCGTGATACCTGCGAATCTCACGCCAGATGCAACGTGGTTGAGGTTATGGGACGCGGTGCGGGTGATATTGCACTTAATACGGCCATCGCGTCGGGTGCAACCGCGGTAGTAGTTCCCGAGTTCCCCCACAGCGATGATAATATCTGTAAGAAAATAAAGAGGGCACGCGAGCTCGGTAAGCGTAATTTCATCGTTATCGTGTCAGAGGGCGTTGGAGCAGATTATGCCCCCGCTCTTGCAAAGAAGATTCAGACCGATACGGGCGTTGAGACAAAGTTTGCCCGCCTTGCCCACATCGTAAGAGGCGGTAACCCCACCCTGAAGGACAGAGTTCTGGCGTCCAAGATGGGCGTCTACGCCGTAGAGGAGATACTTCGCGGCAACTCCAACAAGGTTATCTGCGAGCGTAACGGTGATATCTGCTCGGTTGATATTGCATACTCCCACGTCATTGATAAGATGTATAAGGGTAAGCTTGCCGAGGGCGATCTTGACGGCTTCTCCCCCGAGGAGCTTCAGCGTATGAAGGATGAGATTGAGGAAAAGAAGCAGGAGCTTCTCGCACTCTACACCACCGAAAATAAGATTAATCTTTAATACAAAGCCGCATTTTGTACGCTATAGTTTACAAAATGCGGTTGTTTTTATCCTTATCCCTGCATAAGCCTCTCAAAGCAGGCGTCGGTCGTATCAGGACTTTCCAGTCGCACGCCGAGAATTTTGATATATCTTGAATAATCGTAGGTATAGGTGGACAGGGGTCGTGCATAGGCGTTGTCGGTCTGGGCGGCAACGAGAATATCCTCACCGTCAAAGCCTACCACCAGCAGCGAGTGATAATAGCCCTCGCCCTCTCTCGCCAGCTGTATTACATCTCCGATCTCAAGCTCGTCGGCGTTTGCCACTCTACCAAAGGGGCCTACGTCGGCGTTTTCTATTATAAAATTGTAAAAATAATCCACTCCTGTCCAGGAGGGCGACCTGTCCTCCAGCGAAATGTAGTACCAGCCGAAGGTGGGACGGTAATTCATCTCACAGCTGCCCGCGTAGATGCATTGGGAGGTGAAATTGGTGCAATTTCCTCCTATTCCCGCAAAATTTCCGAATAGCGAATTTTGTGAAAATGCGTATTTTCTCGCATACGCTACGGCGTTTTCTCTGTTATAGTCCTTTGTGACCAGCATTTTTTCCTCCAAAAAGCGTTTATCCTTATTTTACGCCGTGCGAAAAAAAGTGTGACGCTATTGCACCCAATTAAGATTTATGGTATAATGTGTTTATCAAATCAATGCGAGGTGTATTATGCTGCACGAAATGAACCTTCACGACTCGCCCTTCGATATGATCGCGTCGGGCAAGAAAATATACGAGCTTCGTCTTTACGATGAGAAGCGTCGGCAGATCAAGGCGGGGGACGAGATAATCTTCACCAGAAGTCGTGGCGGCGAGGATTACATACGCTGTCGTGTGGTGGCACTTCACCTCTTTGACTCCTTCACCGAGCTGTACGCCGCCCTGCCTCTGCTGAAGTGCGGATATACCGAGGAGGATATAGATACGGCCTCGCCCTCGGATATGGATATATATTACTCGAAGGAGCGTCAGGCAGCCTACGGCGTGGTGGCAATTGAAATAAGACTTGTGGAGCTTGATAAATATATTAATTAATGAATATACAAATAAAGGACTCTGTTTTTAAGAGTCCTTATTTTTTTGCCAACAGCTTATCCGCGTAGGTGAGAAGCAGGATCATTACTATTATAAAGAAGGCGAGGTACAGCGGCATAATTGACAGACCGATATAGTCCGCAATAACGCCGAACAGTGGTGGCATAAGGGTTGAGCCGAGATATGCCGACGCCATCTGTATACCGATAATGCTTTGCGACCTTTCCGCACCGAAGCGGGTGGGTGTTGAGTGAACGATAGAGGGGTATATGGGTGCACATCCGAGACCGATTATAACAAAGCCCGTGATGGCAACCCATCTGAAGGGAATGGAGGCGAGTATGATTCCCAGGATCGCTACCGTCGCTCCGAGACGGATCATTTTGCTGTCACCAAGCCTGTCTGAAATGAATCCGCTCAAAAATCTGCCTGCCGTCATACCGATAAAGAATATAGAGCCAAGTGCAGCCGCCTCCTCCTTCGGCATACCGAACACTCCCTCAAAATAGCTGCTCGTCCACAGCATTGCGGTGGATTCTGCGGCACAGTAAGACATAAAGCCTATAAAAACGGGAAGAGCACCCTTGGTTTTTATTGCACCGCGTATGCCGATAGGCTCGACTGTGACCGTCTCACCGCCTTTACTGCTGTGAAGCTTCCAGAGGGGAGAGGAGATCAGAACGATAAGAAGTATACACAGCTGAAGGATTCCAACGGCTTTATATCCGTCCTGCCATACCGAGCGGGTGAGGGCATAGCTCATAACGTAGGGGCTGACTATGGTTCCCACACCCCAGAAGCAGTGAAGCCAGCTCATATGACGGGAGTTGTAGTGGGTCGCGACGTAATTGTTAAGCGAGGCGTCGATTGCCCCTGCACCGAGTCCGTAGGGAATTGCCAACAGACACAGCTGCCAGAATTCTCTCGATTGCCAGAAGCCGAGCATTGCCAGGGCGGTAAGTCCGATGCTGACTGTAGTAATGCGGTGGGTTCCAAGCCGAGCCACCACTCTGTCACAGAGCAGGCTGGAGGCTATGGTTGATCCCGAAATGATCATCGTGACGATACCCATATAGGATATGGGAACGCCCATCTCCGCATATATCGTAGGCCACGCCGCACCGAGCAGAGAGTCGGGCAGACCGAGGCTGATAAAGGCGAGATAAATTACCGATAAAAGAAGTGAGTACATTGATTATCCGATTCCTTTTAAAGTGCTTGACATATTATATCACATCGCTTGTGAAAATGCAAATATTATTTGGTTTTTGTAATTCTATTGACTTTTTTCGCAATGTGATGTAAAATGTAAATGGAAAAGTATTTATAAACGTATTATTTATAAGGAGAATTATATGAGTATGATTAGGAAGATCACCGCATTGCTTTTATTTGTAATGATAATCTGCGGCTGTCTCGCCTCCTGCGTTGGCCCTGATGATAAGGGCCAGGGAACACCCGACGAGGCACTTCCGTCGGATAAATATACGGCAAATCTTCGGGTTGTGTACGCTACCGATGACGCTAAGATGAAGGATGCCGTTTCAGCCATCGGCACTCCCACCGTTACCCTTCGCGTTGACGGAGAGGACGTTCAGATCCTTACCAAGGCAGAATATGACAACCTATCGGTCTCTGCCGAGTATATTCTTGTTGACGGCGTTCTGTATTCCTCCAATACTCTGAGGATCGGTGACAAGACCGTTTCCGAGCATCAGCGTGCAGCTATTAGCGAGGAGGGAAGGAGCAGCCTTATCTCCAAGGCGGGCCCGGGTGCTGACATCGGTATCGGCGATTTCCTCTCCCTGTCAAAGATTGGCTCGGGCCTTAATTACTCTTATACCTGCGAGGAAATGACCGACGAGTCGAGAGAGAGCCTTAGGGGTATAGTAGCGAAGAGCTTTGAGGGCTTTGGTGCGGTGGTGACTCTCGAGTCTGCCGCATATCAGCTTGAGGTCAAGGATGGCAGAGATCATTCCTCCGTTCTCTCCTGCAATTTCACCGTTAATATGGACGGCGTTGATTACAGCCTTACGATGCATCTCTATGCCGATTACGATTACGACAGCGAATTCACGATTTCCGTCCCCCAGGGTGCCGACGATATTTTCACCGAGGTGTCGGCTGACAGTATTCTCGGATAAGAATAGGAGGTAGTTATGATGAGATTTATAAAAAGCTCGGTAGCGGCTCTGCTTACCGTCGTAATATTAATAGGCAGCTACCTTCCTGCAAACGCCGTATCCGATCAGCCCGCATCCTATTCGTCAAGCTCTAACTCGGGCCAGCGTGACGTGGTATGCACTACCCTTAGCGGCACGAGTGCAAACAGCTATTACAGCGGCAAATATACCTACGATAACCTCTCGGAGCTTTCGGCGGCCGAGATCCAGTCCAGCCTTAGTACTCTGATGAAAACCACCCACAATAAGCTTTCCTCCTATGACGACTGTCATTATAAGGCAAATCTTACCGATTGTGAGAACAACAATACCAAGAATCTCAGCCTTATCTACACCGATTACGACGCTACGATGAATCAGTGGAACGGCTGGAACCGTGAGCATATATGGCCCAAGAGCCTTGGCGGTGATACCACCACGGGCGGCGGTGCCGACCTTCACCACATCCGTCCCTCCGACGCGGTTGTTAACAGCACCAGAGGTAATAAGAAGTACGGCAATGCAAGCGGTGGCAAGCAGGTCTACGGCAGCAATCCCGCATCGGGATACCTGGGCGGAACCTCCTCCACCTACTTTGAGCCTCTTGATAGCGTGAAGGGTGACGTTGCCAGAATCTGTCTTTACGTCTACGTAAGATGGGGCTCGGATTGGGGTGCGACAAGCATTACCAAGGTGTTCCAGAGCGTTGACGTCCTGCTCGAATGGTGCGAGCTTGATCCCGTTGATACCTGGGAGATGGGCAGAAACGAGGTCGTTGAGGCTATTCAGGGCAACAGAAACGTGTTTATTGATTATCCCGAATACGCCTGGCTTATTTTTGGCAGGGAGGTTCCCTCGGATATGACCACCCCCTCCGGCGAGGCAAAGCAGGGCAGTACGGGCGGCGGTAACACAGGTGACGGTGGCAACACTGGTGATGGCGGTAACACCGGCGACAGTGGTAATACGGGTGACAAGCCTGTTGATCCTCCTGTATGTACTCACGCACAAACTGTGCTTAAGAACAGCAAGGCGGCAGATTGCTACAACGAGGGATATACCGGTGATATTTACTGTGCCGATTGCGACGAGCTTATCACCCGCGGCTCTGAGATCCCCACCACCAATGCACACGCCTATGGAGAATGGGAGCTTGCCGACGACGATAGCTTCATCAAGACCTGTCCCGTCTGCGGTGCCAAGGTGACTCTCACCCTGGACAGCCTTATGGCAGGGGTGGAAAGCGACGCCGAGCTGATACTTATCCTGATGACTCTCGGCATCACCGACAGCACCCTGCTGGACGCGATTTCGAAATAAATATAACAAAAAGGACGAGGAATTAAATCTTCGTCCTTTCTTTTTTATATTTTTTAAAAAAATATCATTTTTCTGAAACCTTTTCGTCATTTTTTCGTCTTAATATATAGAGGGGTATTTTTTGAAAAAAACAAGAAAGACGGTAGAGCCCGATGGGTTAATTACTTTTTGTTGACAAGGTATTTAGCCGTGTGATATAATGAAAGAAAATATACTATAAGGAGAATGATATGAAAAGGAGTTTATTAAAAATTGCTTCTTTGCTACTGCTCTGTCTATTGACGGTCAGCCTGTTATCGTCCTGCTCTTTTGACTTCGTTAATTCGTGGTTTAATGGAGATACAGAAGATGGCGAAAATAAAGATAACATAAACCAAGAATCTAGTGGAGACGGCTCGGACGAGAAAAATGAGGATTCGCAAGACGAGCCTTCGTTAAACGAGTTGGATGCGAACAGTAATGTTGTACTTGCCTTGAATTATTTTTTGAAGCACAGAATGATGCAAGCCGATAAAGGCGATACAACGATAGCATACTATATAGATGAAATAAAAAACGGAGCTCGTCCGTTGCTTGTCGATTTTGCTTATTCAAGCTGTTATTTCGTATGCGGATATTATAGCCCTGCGTGCGAGTACGAATCTCTCAATTACTGCTGTACCGATGAGTATACTTGGGTTGAAGTTGAAAAGGCGGCGGATATAAAAGAATCCTATAAAGGTCAAAAGATCTTGGTTGCATTTCAGTTCAACATAGCCTCATTAGTTGAGAATTTAGCCTGTGAGGAGGACGCCCCCCGATTTGAAAATTTTAATATGTTTGAAACCAAATTTATTAATGGTCAAAACGTTAACGAATCGGATGAATATGATAAGCGTTGGCTTTATATCTATCAGTCCAGCAAGAGTAATATCTATGAGACCTCCTTCCCCTCCGCAATCAGCGGTTATGATTATAAAACACGCTGCATTTATTTAGATGGGGAATATTATTTATTATTTCGCTTATGGGATGATCAAAGCTATAATCAAAATTATTATTCTACAACAGAGTTCAAAAACTATTACGACGATATGATGAGCATAATGATCATGGATAAATACAGTATCGTACATGAGGACGGCTCTGTCACCAATTATGGCTTAATTAACGTTCGGGATTTTGTTGAAATAATTAGCGGAGGGGAGGAAATATAAAAAATCTATGATCAATAATTCAAAAATACATAATCAAGAGGAGAACTGTTATGGGTTTTAACGCAGCAAAAAGAATCAACAAAATATACAGGCTATTACTTATCCTACTGATAATCAGCCTTTCTTTAACGGGATGTGCCTGGAATGATCTTTTAGGTCAGGATACAAGCGAAGGCTTTGAAAAAGGATTTGAATATGATGAGAGCTGGAAGCTACAACACAAAGGCACCTATCCTCCTGAAATCGATAACTTATTTTACTGTGCGTGTAAGGGTGATAAATCGGAGTTCAATATTAATTTTGTGATTCTGGATTTCTTTTATGGCGGAGATTTTGATGACGATTTAGAAAAAGAAATGGAGTCACACGATTATCCCTGCTTTGAATTGCGATTTAGCAATGATTTTGGGGACAGTGTAGTTGCTAAACGAGTTTATCATAACCTTGTTTCAGAAAAATATCGATGTGAGAAAAAAGAGTATGAATCCTCTTATGAGATAGCATTTAGTCATTCGGAAAAGATATGGATACCCGGAAAGCTCTTCAAAAATGAAAAGGGAGCAATCTACATTGGTCTTTACGGAGCAAAACAAAGCTGTGATGCATCTCAATATAATTGTTTAGAATCTATGGCTATTTGTTACAAGGTAGTTGATAATAAGGTTATTTTGTCAGCTGAAGAGTAGCTATATAATGCCAAACGGAATTGTCGTCCCTATGGACGAGGATATCGAGACCTACCTTGACGGTACGCTGGAGTTTATTTACCCCACCGATGAGGAAACCGAGTAATTTTTCATATTTTTTCTATAAAATAACCATAAAACAGCTTTGGGGCTATCTCGTGTGAGATAGCCCCATTTTTATTTATTCGATAGGTAAATTCCAATTATTATCAAGCTTTATTTGCTTTATTGCGTCGCGACAGTCGTTTGGATTTTCGACGAGGATTATGGTTGAGGTGTTGCAGGAGCCGTCGGGCATTATTACCATCAGAAGAGAGTAATAATATGTGGTCTCGCTCTTGACACCGTATTCAACCACCCAGGAGTCCACGACGTAAAGCTCTCTGCCGTAGCTATCGCAGGTGAGGTAGGTTGCACTTCTTCCAAGATCGGAATTTCTGGGATGTATGTATCTTCCTACCCTTGCGTAATATTCCTCGGCGTATTCTTCAAGTCGGCTTCTGTCGGGGTTGCTTTTTCCCTCGGATTTTCTCGTCAGAATAGGGGTGCCCTCGCATTTGTCCCTGCTTATAGGCTTACCCCAATCGTTAAGTGATTTGAATGCCGAAAGCTCCTCTGCCGATACCCGCTCGTAAATCATCGCCCTCACGTCATCCCAGCTGCCTATCTCAAGAGACTGCTCGCCGTCGGGATAGGAGAGATAGCAGTCGTCGGGGTAGTAGTATACACTCTCACCCTCGCTCATCTGTGCAATAAGAATATGCCAATATGGGCTTCTGCTCTCCTTGTAGTAGTACAGCCTGCGGCCCTCCGAGTCGGTCTCGAGCAGCAGCACCGACGGTGGACGGTTCACCTCACCGTTAGAGCTGTAGCCTATCGCACCCGGCAGATTTACCCACGCCACCGAGCAGAGATCGGGATTCTCGCCGCCAAAGTCGGGCTTGCAGCCGACTGTAAGGAGCAGGGAAAGGGTTAGTATAAGAGTAAGAATCAATAGGGATATTTTCCGTTTCATCTCTCCACCTCCTGGTAAAGAGGCTGATTCCAGCCGCATCTTTCCTTAAGTATACGCATTTCGTCATCGGGATCGCAGATATCGGACAGCTCTATAATGAAGCTGTCGCGGTCAAACGTGCCGTCGGGATTGATTATCGCCAGCATCTCGAGGTAATACTCGGTGGTGGTCTGCGGGTAAACGCCCTCCTCGCTGAAAACGTAATAATAGGATTCAATATAGTGCAGCTCTCTGCCGTACCTGTCGGTTGCCATATAGCTGTCGTATATGTTCATACCGTGGCTGCCGTTTAAGAAGTACTCGGGCACGCTGTGTCCGTTCTTCACCGCTTCGCCAAGCAAAATATCCCGCCATTCGAGGAAGGGCGTCACCACTCTGCCCGTACGGTAGGACCAGGGGCTTGTAAGAGTAGGTTTGCTTATTTTCGCACTGTCAAGGCGGCTCTCGTCGATGGGCATATCCCAGTCGTTTTCCGCCTTAAAGGAGGTAAGCACCGCATCCGAGCAAAGCTCGCGGTACAGCGAGATAAGCTCCTCCTCGGAAAGCTCGGCGTCATACAGATCGTAGATGCGGTCGGGTGTTCTGAAGGACATTGCCGATGCCTCGGGGTAGAAATAAACCTTATCCCCATCCTCACGCTGTACTATAACCAGCGACAGCGGGCCGAGGGTGTCCTCGAGGTAGAGGTAAAGTCCCCGTCCCATCGAGTCGCTCTCCAGCAGGATTATCTGCGGATCACGGAAGATCACCGTCTCCTGCGTTGCTCCGCGTGTGCCGGGAACCTGGGTGTATACAAGCGTGTATGCCCCTGCATATTCACCTCTGTATCCTATGTAGGCACAGGAGCAAAGGGCAAGAAGGGCAACGCAAAGTAAAAGGGCTAATGATATGTACCTTGTAAGCTTTTTCATCATACGTACCCCCGTTTTTGTGTATTATCTGCCTCTTTAATTAGTCATATCCACAACCTCTTTTTCATAAAGAGGCTGATATTTATCCTGATAATAGTTCTCGTGGGTGATCTCAATGGTAGAGTCGCTGTGGCAGGTTATTACCGTACAGCCACGCTGTGAGCCAAGCTTATCAATACCCGAGTAGGCAAAGTAATCGATAGAATAGCCGTAGGACATTTTGATGCCGCCGCACTCAAGAAGAATATTGTTAAGATGGTCGTGGCCGTAGAACATAGCCTGTGTGCTGCCGAGACTTATCATAGTCTCGAACATCATCTCACCGTCCTCCGAGCAGTATACGTAGGGGGACTTCTCACCGATCTTACCGCGAATGTATTCAACCTCGCCGAGTCCGTCGGGCATTGCCTCCGACTCGCCAAGATAAACCTCCACCGCCTGACGCACCTCCATCAGGGGAATGTGGATGAAGAGCAGGCTCTTCACCGTGGTAAGACCGTCATATTCATCTGTGTCAAGGCCGCTGATAATCGCCTTGTTGTAGGCGTTAAGCTCGGTGACGGTATCTCTGTACCACTCTATCTGGTCCTCGTGGATGTTGTCGTATATCCACTTGATGCCCAGGGGATCCTCGTCGGTGTAGGAGTTGGTATCCATCATAATAAGGCTTTGGGTAATGACGCCGAGGCTGTTTTTTACGTTAATTACGTGGTTGCATTCACCCCAAACGCCGCCGTCCTCGGAGGAGAACAGGCAGTACTTCATCGCCTCGTCCTCGTACATCTCGGCTACCGCAGCTCTGTTATAGTAATCGTAGATCTCGGAGTCGTGGTTGCCGAAGGTGACGGTCCAGTATACGCCGAGATTTTCCATCAGCCGCTTGAAATACTCGTGTGCGTACTTATTGTTTATCGTTCCCGCCCAGGGCACAGCGAAGGAAATATCTCCCGTCACCACTACCATATCGGGCTTTTCTGCGGTAATCATCGCCGCAACGGCGTTTATCGCCTTCTTATCCTTTTCGCCGGAGAGAATTCCGCCGCCGATATGTACGTCGGTAAGCTGCATTACCTTAAAATCGCCGTCGGTGGTGAAGTAATATCTTCCCGCCTCGTCAAGCTCGGGAACCAGCTGATTCTCTATCTCCACCCTGCCAAAGCTGTCAATGTACTCGTTCATCGCGGTCTGATGCAGCTCGTTTGCTATCGCAAAGCCACCGCAAATAAGACACAATCCGAGTATTATCGCGAGTATAATCTTGATCGCCTTCATAATTTTCCCCTTTCGGTGTGTGATTATTTAACTGTGTTGTAAATAGTATATCATATATTTTTTGATATTGCAAGAAGTATATTTATTCTTGTAAAACAATAAAAAGGTCAACCGTTCGATTGACCTCTTTGTAAATATTAGTTGTCTTTAATCGTCAGAATCCTTGGGTTTTGTCCGACAAACAAGCTTGCCGATCTCCAAGCGGGGTATGCGAACTGGTTCTACTCCTAAGGAGCAGAACACAATTCAAAGCGTGAGTAGCAACTCCCGACAACCCCGGAAAACAAAAAGGCACTCCCTTAAAAAATGCCTCAAAACTCCTATAAAAAGCCAAAGCCCCGAAGATTTCTCTTCGGGGTTGTCTGGAGCTGCTACCCAGATTCGAACTGGGGACCTCATCCTTACCAAGGATGTGCTCTACCAACTGAGCCATAGCAGCAAACACAAGGATATTTCCTCGTGACGCTTGATAATTATAGCAAATAATTTTGCGTTTGTCAATACATTTTTTGAAAAATAAGAATATTTTTTATTTTTCCACGCTTTTTTTCATAAAAGAGGGCAAATGTCGAATATAGGCAATCAATTAATTTCTTTTTTCCTAAAACCTATTGACAAACCTTTTTTAATTTGATAAAATATACAGGCTAATATTTGGAGCATTAGCTCAGTTGGTTAGAGCTACCGGCTCATAACCGGTCGGTCCAAGGTTCGAGTCCTTGATGCTCCACCACAGAAACGGCACCCAATCGGGTGCCTTTTTTGTTTCTGTGATGGAGCATCAATCAGACTCAAACCTTGTTCGTGCACCTTGCTTTGTTTTGCAAATTTTAGCACTTGTTTTTGTGCACGAAAAGGTTCGCATTTCCCGACCGAAGATCTGAAAGCTAGCTTTCAAGGCGAAGGTCGTGGAAATATTGACGCAAAGCGTCAAAATCCTTGAAACGGCACCCGTTGGGGGTGCCTTTTTTGTTTCTGTGATGGAGCATCAAGATTGACTCGCCCTTGCTCTTTGGCTGTGCCAAAGATAAGGTATTGCCGCTCGGGGGGATATTTGTGCTGATTACACTTGTTGCAATACCTGCATACACCATCTCCTCGCCAGGCAAGATACCGCTGTTGCGGTATGCGAATACCAAACGAAGCTGTCGGAAAGCTCGCTTTCCAGCAGCGAGTGCAGGTATATTGCTCCAAAGGAGCAAAATCCTTGATTACACACGAATATCTATAATTGCACTTTTCCCAGCGAACAATCTTGAATATTTGGAATAATATCTTAAATTAATAGTCTTGTTATAAAAAGAAAAGCCCCGATTTTCATCGGGACCGTTCTTGACCGGGGTATTCAAATAAATTTCCATCTTGTCATTATAAAGCACTATTTCTTTGATCAGGAGCTCAATTATCAGTCTGGATTCGCATTTTAGTGCCTTAACGTAAAAAGCTTCTATCTCTTCTTTTTCAAGCATCATATATAATTCATTTTTTTGATTGCCATAATTGTTTTCCTTGTCTGTCAACTATCTTTTTTTACATTCTCACATATTTTTTAGCACTGCCTCGGCCGATTGGTTTTATCAGTCCATCGGCGTGCATTTCTTTTGCTATGTTATACGCTCTTGTCTTTTTTACCTTTACCAACTCCATAATCTGTGGTTCAGTAATATAGCCATTTTGGTCAATAAAGTCAAGTATAGTTTGCTTTTGTGGCGATATTGCTAGGATTTTGGGAGATTCGACGCTTGATACTTCCACACTATTCATGTTTGGAAGAATGATCTTAAATGTGTTTGAAGTCACTTCAATTCGAGGCTGAACCGAGCATTTAGAATACAGATTGTATATCTTTCTTATACCCGTACCATAGGATTCAATAAGATGCAAACGATGGAATATGTCCGCAAGATTTTTGTTTCTCGGCTGCGAAATTCCGCTTCTTATATCATCGGGAGAAAGCCCAGGAAGAAGTCCGCCTATGGAGATGAATTCCATTTCATTATCATTCACATTGATGATTACACTGCCACTGAAGCTATAATCTCTGTGAACGAGTGCATTAAGTAATGCCTCTCGAAGAGCTGCGTCCGGATAATCTGCCTTTTCTATTCTTTCAAGTCCCTGGAAGGTTGCAACCTTTTTGTTGCACAACGTTAAATACGAATAGGTATCGTCAAGCTGCTTGAATATTGATCCGCCGAACTCCTTGCTATCTCTAAACTCGGTATTTGCGTCATCACCGAATACTGCAACCTTTGTTGTGTGTGTGCATTGGTCCGAGATGATAAGGGCGAGATTGGTGTACAGTTCTTCGGTGGGGTGCGTGATACCAAGTGCTCTGTACTTGTTTTGTGCAAATTCAATACCGTATTTTTTGAATGCAGTTTTTGCATTCTCGAAGGTTAAGTCTTGATCCATAGAACGCATAGCTTCAAAGTTGTCACCGTCCGACTCTTTAATCATCGCGCGTATTTGTTCGGGCGATGCAGGTGCGGTAGACGTACCCTGTCTTACAAACACACCACTGGGCTTTAGGCCTTTGGATTTCAGATAGTAAGGCTTGTATGATCCTTCACCTACAGAAATTTTAACAACCTTGTTTTCCTGGATAGTGTATCTAACAAACATAGTAACGTCGGGCATTATCGCATCACGAATTCCGTTGGTGATACGTGTGTAATTCTCGTCAACGTTATCTATTCCGACAGCCTCGCCATTGTTGTTAATTCCAATGTAGATTACACCACCGTCGGTATTGGCAAACGCAATTACCTCCTTGTACAAATCCTCGGTGAATTGCAATTTAAATTCAATATTTTCAGTTTCGAAGCTCATTGTTGATACCTCCACATAATAATCTAAATATATTATATACGCACGATTGTTCGATTGTCAAGTGAATTTTCAGTAAATTTTCACTTTTTATTCACTTTTGCGATGTTTTTTCAATGTAAATATGAATTTTTTCAAAAAAGCAGGGAGAGCTTTTTAGGGCTCTCCCATTATGTATTAATCTGTAAATATGCCATATTGAGTATGGAAGTATTATTTTCATTGGACCTGGTATCCCGTAACTTCGATATACCGTTTCTGCAAGAGCATTCTGTGTCGCCAAACCGTAGCGTAGGCAATTCCTAACGATTTAGATATTTCCACAACGCCCATCCCCTTAAGATAGCAATCTAACACTTTCTTGTGCTTTTCTTTAAGGTTCATTCGTGCCACGATTGTATCGGCTCTTTCTTGGCTTTCGTTAATTGTATTTCTTCTATAAATTCTATATCTTCCTCGGCATCCTTATAACTGATGGGATAGGTTCTTTGGTGATAATTCCACCTTTTGTAAAAAGCCGCACCGATTTCACTATAACAAGCGTGCCTTATTGTAACTTGTTTATTGTACCTGTCAATTACAGTATCTCCTAATTTCATACCTACATAGTTAAGTAAAAACAGACAGGCTGTTTGTACTAAATCATAGCTGTCTGAAAATATATGATTTATATTGTTTTTGCCTTTTATGTCACCAACAAGATTGTAGTACATACGAAGCTCGTAATCACCTCTGTATCCAATCATACGTTTCAGGGCACATAAGGCCATATTTTCGCATAAATAAAGCACATTTTCCCGTGTGATCACGGTGTCTAAATCTGTTGTGCATGTTTTTGATATATCTATTTTAATTGTTTCTTTCATTTTCTGTATCTCCCTATACTTTTATTTCTTAATCCACAAGCTTGTACCAGATTTTATAGTCAAGTTGAATTTCACGGGTATCGTAATTATCCTTACCTGTATCAACTTCAATCTCACGGATTTCATAGTATCCACCTTGATATTCATTAGGTCTGTAGGGGATAGCGTGACAGTCTTTGACACAGTCTTCAAAGACTTTGATATACGGTTTGTTATTCTGACTTATACAAGCGATAACTAAATCCGTATCGGTGATAAAACCGACTCCTTTCTGTTCGATCATTTCGTTTCTTTTGTACCTCTTAACCGAGTAATACACTTTTTTCATTTTTCTATACCTCCGTATATTTTTATTTTTGCCTTCCGGCAAGGTGCATTGTGCATACTTTGGTATAAAGAAAGCCATATCCAACTCGGTATGTATAAGTCAACGAGGGACAGAAATTAGTGCGTTTTAGTAAAAAGAAAAAAGCCAAGTAACCTTTTACAGCTACTTGGCTCTATCCATAAATTTGGAACTTGGCTATTCAATTTTTCAGTGCTAATTTCCGACCCGACATTGACTTATACGAAAAGTATGCGACAATTAGCACCTCGGGAGGGAAAATATATAAAAAATAAGTTTTTATAATTTTTTTGTTTTTTTGAAGAATTTTGTCGATTTTAGCGGTATAATGTTATATAAGGTGTAATTAATTCATTGTATTATCACAATTTAATGAGGCAAATATGTTTTCATCGAACAAACCCCTTAAAAGTTATGATCAATTGAATAGAACTGAGTTTTCGAAGCAACTTGCCAAAGCATTGGTATTATATGTTTTGAATTGTAAAACTTTGTGATATAATAATACTTAAGGGCGGTGAAAGTGCTGTATTTCAAATAAAATTATAGGTTTTTAAAACTAAGCTCCATATTTCAAAAAATGTTGAAAAACAACTTATTATTTTAGCGAGGGAATTATGAAAAATTACTATGAACACGAAACAAAAGTTAAATTTTCCGATGGATTATTAAATTTAAGTAAAGATTGGCAGTGGTTTATAGATCAAACTGAAGCTGATTTCAAAGGATTCACTGCGAACACTACAACCTGGGGAGAGTTTTTAAATTCTTACCACGATATTTCCGATGTTTATTCTCACCTCGTCAGCATCCATAATTTAGGGGATATAAATATTACGATAAATAAACCATGGTTAAAAAATGTTAACTCGTTAGCCCTGTTTTTCTGTGAAAAAGTCTCTTTCGAAGAATTGTGGGATTCTTTTACAGACGAATTTTCCAAATTGTTGCTAATTGTAATACATGTAACCAAAATACTAAACTATAAGAATCCCAGAAACTATATTTTTTCAGTGGGTATATTCCAGTTTAACAATTATTTTCAATTAAGCAACTTACATGACGTTAAAGAGGAGAAAGATAATTTAATTGCACGACTCAACTCACTAAATTACTCGGATAAATGCACTTGGATCAGTTGCTTTGAAAACAATCTTAATGAAGTTGTAATTCCCGCTAATTTGAGTTTATTGGAAATACATAGGAATGAAATAGTTGCCGCGGATGCGTTTAATTATCGAAGAATAAATCATCCTAATAACGTTTCATGGGAAGAACAGTATATATTTGATATGCTCAACACCAAAATTGATGACGGAAAACTAAGACCCGCTATCATTTTTAGTGATAGAACAATTCCCGACATATCTTTGTGGACTGAAGATGTTTTGGATTCGTTAATTGATTATTTTAATTGCGATATATCCTCGTTCGTTATTGAAACGGTTAGATACTATTTGTATAACCGCATTCCATCCGAGCAAACGATATCAAAGCATTTTGAGTTGATAATAGAATATCTTAAAACAGTTAACGATGATACACCATGGTATAAAATAGAATGCTCATCGCTTTTAACTATAACCGCTTTACTCAAAGATAAGATCGTATCAGATTCAATAAAAAAGCTGTATATGCGCGATTTTGTTGCTGAGATTGGGAAATTATCCTCTCCTACAATCATAAGCCATTTAAAAAGAATAGGTTGCACTACAACCAAAGAGCAAACACAATTACTTAAAGACTACAATGATAGTTTGGCTAGCGGTTGGACTAAAATAAAGAAATCAACAGATTTTTTTGAATACTGCAGAAATGAATTTGTAATTCAAGGACAAACAACAGAAGTTTTAGAAAATGTAGTTGACGTATTTCAAAAACTGATTGACGAAGAACAATCCGTTGCCTTGGCATCTTTATTCCACGAGTTTTTAATTTTCTTGCTCAAACAATTGCAAAATCCAAATGTTGAAAAAAGAGTAGTAAAACAGTTGCTTATCGGATTGCAAAGGGCATGGCAAAGCATTTACTATGAAAAGTGCCTTGGAAAAATGCATTCTATCAAAACACCGCTTGAAATCAAAAAAGAATCTGTTGATATTGCTAATGCGCTTGCAGTTAACAAACCAAGCACATATGTACGTAGCATTATCTCCTTAACAGAAGATCGTTTGGTAGACAAAATATCTCTCCACTCGGAATTGGTATTCTCTTCGTTGTTTACAAGTCTAATAATCAGCAAATCTTTTCCATATGAGAGAATACGAAATGTTGAAAGACACGATACGGATCAAGCGTTTTTAAGCATCATAGAAAATATTCTTGAAACTAAATCATACAAGTTCTTGAATCAAATGAAACCTATGAATATGCTAAACGCAATCTATGATGACATGATTCAGGGCGTTCTTTTGAGCATATCACTATTTTCCGATGAAAAAACTTTGTACGAAAAAATAAAAGCAGAATTATCTGAATACAAATTGATTGATTTAAATGACGAGATATATCTTGCACATGTTACTCAATTGTTCCCTATATTAGAGAACAAAATAAGAGAATACGGTTCTTATTTATCAATTGTGCCGTTTAAGGAAAAAACGGACGAGTATATACACCAAAAAGATCCAAGTAGCGTTTTGCAAGATATCATTCTCGAAATTTATAAAGAAACCTCTTCTTTAGAAAATGTTCCCGACTTGTTCTTTGTATACCAGTGTATGTATAATGATAATTTCCTTAATATCAGGAACGAGTGCGCTCACGGAAATGCTTTTATTTTCGGAGGTGAATTGTTGAACGGATTTAAATTAACGTTGATCTGTTTAAATGTAATTTTAGAAAAACTTAATTACGTTAAATCTCTTTTAAATGAAACATAATTATGGACAAAGGCTGTAATTGGACGTAGCATTTTCACACAGCAAGATCCCGTATTCGACCTTGTAATACTCCGGGTCACCAATGACAGAAAGTATCACGAAACGGCGACCTGCGATAAAGCAGGTCAGCCGAATGATGTTTGCCCTTGCGGGCAAGTGATGTTGCCTTCGGCAAAGATGTAGGACTTTGTCCGGTGATGACGCTTCGCTAATGATGTGTGGCTTCGCCACATTTTATGGCAAACATCACATCATTGCGAGCCTTGGCGAGCAACATCATTATGAGCGAAGCGAATAACATCATTTTTGCGCAAGCAAAAACATCATTCTCTTACCGCCCGAAACAAATAATACGGTATAACGCACTACACCTTGCAGTCAAGGAAGAGTGCAAAAAGGACGAGAAGCTTCTCGTCCTTTTTGATTTGAATATAAAACCAATTTACGGTAGTCATCCAAGTGGTGCCTTTCTTTTTATTGACGAGCGTAAATACATCAAAGCTTATTGACGAAATGGCTATTTTGTGATATAATATGACATATTAAGAAACATTATGGAGGAAAATGCATGACTCTATCGCAAAAAATCAGATATATAAGAGCCGAGAGGTTACTAAGCCAACAGCAATTTGCCGATGCGGTCGGTGTTTCCTATTCAACCGTCAGCCGTTGGGAGCGTGAGAATCGTAAGCCACAGGCAAGAGCAATCGGCAAGTTTATTATTTGGTGCAAGAATAACGGTGTGGATTTGTCAGATGTGGAGGAAAACTATAATGAAGATAAAGCATAAATTTTTATATGTTCTCTCGTGTTTGTTGTTTTTGTGCTTGGCTTTTGCGATTAATGTAGCGGTCGGTGCGGAGGCAATCTCCCGTGAGGACGAGCTGATTACGACAAGAAATGATTTTATCAACGCTCTGAACAAGGCGGAGAACGGCGATATCATTCTCGTTGGCGATATTGATTTCAATCTAAACTCTACCGGTGCCGTTAATACGATTGAAAGAATTATTATTGATAAAAACATTACTATAAAAAGCGGCAAGACGGACGGCAACGCCGTATTTACAGGGGCGAGCTTCATACTGAACGGAACGAAGATTGGTGGCGAATACTCCACGTTTTCATTTGAAGGAATCACTTTTAACGAAGGACTTGATACGAATGTGATTACGGACGAGGATTGGCAGCTTTCATACGATAGTATGGGTGAGGAATTATCTCCGTATCCGTTAAAAAATCAGTATGCCGTTGAGTGCAAGGGCAATGCAATCGCAGGCTTTAAAAATTGTGAATTCAAAAATTATATGCATACGTACGGTCCTGCGATTCGCGCGTTTTACGCCGATTATACGCTGACTCCCTGGCTTGAAGCCGAGCATGGCGACAATGTGCCGTATAGATTAGAGCTTAATTTGGAGGGATGTAGCTTTTCCTCCAACGCATCACTGTACGGCGGCGGTGCTGTATACGTGGAAGCGAATAACAAGAACGTTACTCTGAACGTTAAGGATTGCAGCTTTAACGATAACAAGTCGGGATTTGTTCAGAATGCTGTCGGTGGCGGTGCTATCTATATGAGGAACGTTGCTGCCTCCTTTGAGGGATGCGTTTTCGAGAGGAATGATGCGAACTACTTTTACGGCGGTGAAAGATTTTGGGCAGATATGTTAAGCGGAGGTGCTATCGGATGCACAGACGGCTCGGAGATTACTGTTCGCAATTGTAAAATTGTCGGCAACAAGGCGTCGGTTGGCGGCGGTATAGGAATAGATATATCAAGCGTGGATATCGAGGACTGCTATATTACCGAGAACAGGGCGATTCCGGAAACTGAGGATAAGCGAAGCACGCTCGGACTTGCCAGCAATCAAGGTCTCGGAGGCGCGATTTATCTCAACGGTGCAATAAGCGTAAACGTAAGCAACACAGAGATCCGTAAAAATTACGCAGAGAATGCAATGGGCGCAATTTTTACAGATTATAATCCCTCGCTTGATTACAGCACTCGATCAATTCATTTACTGTTCTGTACGATAGAGAACAACACCTGTAAAACGGCAATGTCCGATTATACAGGATACGGCGAGGATAGATGGCTTTGGTTTTCGTGGTATCCCGACTTTTTTGATATAAATTATCTCAACTACTACGGGAATTTGGTGGTTGACGAGTTGTATGAAACCCACAATCCGAAAGTCGAACAGCCCGCTGAGGAAAACGGATACAATTATTTCGGCAGCACAGCCCCGGCTGAATGGTACAACGAGGAAGGTCATCTCGTACACGCCCCCACCGTTTCCACCAGTTTCATCAAGGAAAAGCTGGGAGATAGAAACTACTACGGTACGTTTACCGTAGGTGCGAACAATCACGATGTGACCTTCAAATTCTTCATGGACGGCGTTTGCAAGGAAACCGTTGTTCTTCCTTCAGGCACACATCCAACGCGCCCTGCCTTTGAAAAGACAGGCTATACGCTCACCTCTTGGACACTTGCCGAGAATTTTGATTATCAGGCAGACCGATATTTCATCGTAGGAAACGAAACCAAAAGCATAGATTTCCACGCAGTATTCACTCCAAACGTTTACACGGTGACCTTTGATTTTGGCAACGCGCAGACCATCACGGTACAGCAGACCTACGATGCGTCTATTTCATTCCCAGAGGCTATCGAGAAATCGGGTTACAGCTTTGGTGGTTGGTTTAGCACCGAGGATGGGTTGGGTGATAAAATCGAGGACGGCGAAATATTCACACACGCAGGAGATGTCACCTATTACGCATTCTACGAAAAGGACTTTCCTATCGCAACGGTGCTGATCATCACCTTCGGTGTGTTGTTTGCAGGCGGTCTTGCGGCTCTTGCTCTTGTGGTATTCAGACGGAAGGAACAGACGGTCGTCGTTGTCGGTGAGCCTGCCGTTACCGCAGAAAAGAAATTACCCGACACTAGTATGCTCTCTCCGAGAGAAAAAGAGGTGCTTGATCTTCTGCTCGAAGGCAAGCAACGAAACGAAATTGCTGCTATGCTTTACATTAGCGAGAATACGGTCAAAAAGCAGATAACGAGCATATATGCAAAGCTTGGAGTTGCCTCACGTAACGAATTGTTTGCATTGTTCAAGTAAAAAAATACGGTGAAAGCCCGATCGGAAACGGTCGGGCTTTTTTGATGCAAAAATACCGACAATCCATGGGTATACCCGTATGGGTAATGTTTTTTTGCAAAAAATACCCCTTTTCCCCCTAAAAATCACCCGAAAGGGTAATGTGCGGGTAATAGACAGGCGGTGAGTTTTTCGGGTATAATTTAGATGTGCAATAGGAATGATGTTGCAAAAAGCACGAAGGAGGAGATAGCGATGCTAAAAACGATTACCCAAAAGCATAGGGATAGATCGACGGACGTCTACTTCAAATTCTCCTTCTATTGCGACCGATGCGAAAGGGAATGGACGAGCGAGGAATATCCGTTCGTTCACGGCTTCTCGGAGTCGCTATCCGACGACGAAAAAAAGGCAAAGGACATTCTCTTCCGTATCGATCACGACGCGGCTTTCGAGAGGGCAAATCTGGAAGCAAGGCTACGTTTTAATCAATGTAACTCTTGTGGCAGATTTGTTTGCGACGAATGCTTCGCAATGGAGGAGGAAGACGACCTGTGCCGGGATTGCGCAAGTCGAAGGAACTCCCACGACGAACACAACAAAAAACAAATCAGGAGGAAATTACAATGAAAAAACTATTGGCACTTTTACTGACTTTAGCGATGGTATTTAGCCTCGCCGCTTGCGGTAAGGATACCGACAAAACTACAGATGGCGATGACTCCGGCACTTCCAACAACGGCAACGGTGATCCCATCATCTCGGACGAAGACGTGGAAGATTTTGAGGATGCTATGGATAAGCTGGAAGGCTTGATGCCCGAGGGATGGGACGAGAACCGGTACGGTGCCTACATCTACGATGTGTGGGATCAAGAGTTTTTGCCGGACTGCTTCCCGGCACCCCCCGAGGGAGTAAAGGTGGATCAGACTACCTTTAAGGATTACAAGCACGATACCCTAAATGGTTCCTATGCCGTAGGTCCTCTATATTATGAGTCCAAGGAAGATTATCGAGAATACGGCGTGTTCTTTTATGCAACCGAGGATCAGCTAAACACTTTTACGGAGGCAGTAGAAGCCAAGGGTATGGTGGGCGGTTGTACGGAAACGGGCGAGTGGACGTACTACGATTACTTTGGCAACGGCTGGTTTATGGAAATTTTCGTTCGTGAGTCTATAAGCGAGGAGGCGTATGATTATTCCGTTAGCGTAAGTGCAACAGATTCCTTGTTTACACTTCCCGAGTTTATTGACGGTATTCCTCTGCCTCAGTGCGGTATGACGGAATGCGACTACAACAAAGGCTACACCATTCAGGATTTCACCTACGGCTACGATGACGTCGACTTTGATTTAAGCAAGGATAAGCTTCCCGATGAATATTACGCGGCGTGGTTTAATTATCACTGTGCTACTAATCAGGATGCTATTGACTATGCACATCAGCTCAAGGATCTGGGCTGGGAGGTAGAATGGGAAACTAACGGTGAGGACGGCTATCGTTGCTGCCTCAAAAAAGACGGAATCTACGCTATCTCAAATTACTATGCCTATGATTGCTTGTTGGAGGTTGGCTTCTCCGATATGGTGGAAAATTTGACTTATTGATCACACACCCATTTGGCTGATGGCACGCGTGCTATTCAATAATAAGAAAGTGAGGATAACACAATGAAAAAAATATTAGCATTTTTATTGATTTTAATAATGGTATTTAGCCTTGCCGCCTGCGGAAATAAGGACGACAACCCCTCGGGTGACGGAGAAAACAACCCCGACAATTCGCATAACGGCGAGGATAATAATAACGGTGGCAATACCGACTCTCTGTTGGCAGGTATTGGAAGCTCTACAGTGATCTACGGTCAAATGGACAAAGCAAGCAAGCAGCAGCTTGTTATGGAAGGAAAGGCGGAGGGGATCGATATTTCCTTCGGTGCGGACGGTAGCACGACCTTTGTAGATAATGAGGACGGTACGGTCGTAGTTCAGAAGCCTGACGGCAGCTGGGTAGTCAAGGATGCAGACGGTGGTGAAGGACAGATCGGTGGCAATTGGCCCGACAACGAATATACAAGGCTTGTTCCCAAGCCGAGCCTTGAATTGCAGGCGACGTATATTGAGGGTGAAAGCTTTGGTGCTACATTTACGAACGCAACAGTAGAACAGATAAGGGATTACGTCGAGCAGGTAAAGGCGGCAGGCTTTAATATCAACGAGGTTGTCGAGGATCGGGAATTTGGTGAAATGGTTCTTTATTCCTTTACTGCCGAAAATGCAGACGGCTACATCGCCTCGATTACCTTTGCAAACGGTACAAGCTCTTTATCTATCGGCAAATAAAGTATAATGTAAGCCATCGCCCGCGTGTGCGAATTTTTAAAAACAAAAAAGATTTTTTAATAGGAGGAACTACTATGGCATACTGCGAAAAATGTGGAACAAAAATTGAAGATTATGCAAAATTCTGTCCCGAATGTGGTCAGGCGGTCGAACCCAGCTCAACAACCGAGCAAATAAACACCGAGCCTGCGGTAGAGCAGAACGCTCCTGCGACAAAGGAGATAAATCCAGGAAATACGACAGACACCATCGAACAATTTGATAAGGACGATGTTGAAAAGAATAAAGTTATGGGTGTTCTTGCCTATATACTGTTCTTTATTCCTCTTCTTGCTGCGAAGGACTCTCCTTTTGCAAGATTTCACGCGAACCAGGGACTTGTTCTCTTCCTCGGAGGAATTGCCTCTTCCATTCTTATGGTAATCCCGATTCTGGGTTGGCTTCTCGCCCCGGTCGTAAGCATTATCATCATGGTTCTTTCCGTCATTGGCATCATCAACGCGTTGAATGGAAGGGCAAAGGTGCTTCCCATTATTGGTAAGTTCAAGATCTTGAAGTAAGACATGTAGAGTAGAAAGGAGAAAGAAAATGAAAAAAATAATATCATTAATTCTTTTTACAATACTCATGTGCACGTCGCTTTTTGGCTTGCCGGCCTGTGCAGGCTCTGACGGCGATGTTGAGGCGTTAAGCGCTCAGGTTGCGGAATTGACAGAACAGCTCGAGGGAGCTAACGATGAGATAGCTGAGTTGGAAGCAGAAAAGGCGGAGCAGTCTGCCGAGATAACATCACTCAAGGCAGACCTTGAAACACTCCGCGCGGAGAAGATCGCACTTGAGTCTGAAAAGGCCTCGCTTGAGGAAGAAATCACAAACCTTGAGACCGAAACCGCAAGGCTTAAGGCACTTATGGACGGCAACTCCAACGCACTTTCGGAGGAAATATCAAAGCTTGAGGAGCAGGTTGAGACTCTTGAAGCAAAGGCGGCTTCGCTTAACAGCACGAAGGAGGATCTCGAAGCTCAGATTGTCCGCCTTAATGACACGGTAACCAATCTCGAGGCTTTGGTAGGCGAGATTAACGAGGCCTCCGCGAAAAAGGATGAGGAGATAGCAGCCCTTCGCAAATGCCTTGAGGATATACACACCTTCAAGGACGGAGTATGTACTACCTGCGGTAAAGAGGGCAAAAAGGCATACACCCGCGATGGCGATTACATCTATTTCGGCGAATATCCCCAGACGTTAAAGGCCGATAGCGTAACCATTACCTCAACCACCGACGAACGTGGCTACTACCTGGGTGACGACGGATGCTATTATGCCAAGGTAAGTGCAGATCCTCACTATAGTGACTTTACCTTCTCCACAGGAGCAAGCATAACGAAAGGAACCGTATATTACTTCAAGGTTGAGCCCATCCGTTGGAGAATACTCTCCGAGGAAAATGGCGAGGCGTTCCTCCTTTGCGATAGCATAATTGACGTCCTGCCATATCAATGGGATTTTTATGACCGGTATCAAACATACTACAATAACGCAGACGGCGTGCCCGAGGGCACCTATGCAAATAACTATAAGTACAGCGAAATAAGAGCCTGGCTTAACGCAACCTTCTACGAAACGGCATTCAGCGCGCTTCAGCAGGAAATAATTCTGATCACCGAGGTGGATAACAGCGCAAAGAGCACTAACCCCCACGGCAACGAAACCGCACATAACGGAGGTGTTAACGAATACGTTTGTGAAAATACCAACGATAAGATTTTTCTTCTTTCTCAAGAGGAAGCAACCAACGAAGCCTACGGATTTTCTTCTTCCGAGTCCGCAGATGAGTCGAGAGAGATGATAACATCGGATTACTCAAGAGCACTCGGAGCGCTGATGATAACAACGGAGGACTACTACGGCAACGGCTGGTGGTATCATCGCTCGCCCGACTGTAACCGTAGCGGCTATGCATACAGAAGTAGCACAGACGGACATTGTAATAGCTCTATCTGGGTTGACTATACCAACTTAGGTACGGTTCCCGCCTTGAAAATAAGGCTGTAAGCATTTTTATAGTATCATGTTAAATCTAAAGGGTAATCCCCGGCTCTAATTTTTGAGTTCGATTTAACTACACTTCGGCTCCCCAAAAGCCTTACTACCTGCAAGATAGTAAGGCTTTTATTATTCGTAAAGAATATTCTATACATTAAATTGGTTCAAAGTTCGTTGAAAATGCTCCACCAAGAAAAGTCAAAATTGAACTCTTGCGGTTTGGTTTTGGCTTTTTCTTTTTGGAATATAAGGCTTCAATCTGAAACGACCGGTTTGAGCCGAAGGCTACATAATCAAACGAGAGCGAGTCTGTGCTCGCACAAGCGAGGCGTGTGCAGATTGCTCCGTGAGTGCATCGCGAGGCGATGCGGGGTGCGTAGCACCAACGCCAAAGACGTACTCATAAGGAGTATAATCGGTCGGTCTACGGTATTGCCGCTCGGGGGGATATTTGTGCTGATTACACTTGTTGTAATACTTGCATACACCATCTCCTCGCCAGGCAAGATACCGCTGTTGCGGTATGCGAATACCAAACGAAGC
>JAZNWM010000088.1:0-6647 GCA_045593345.1 Eubacteriales bacterium | reverse complement strand
GCCGCTACTGTAAAACAAATTGCAGCTATCAGATGTCCTTTTTTCTTTTTTGAAATTAAGCACTCATTTTCCTGTGTTGCATCTTGGACAGCAGGGATATCCTTGTCACTTTCATAATCATCATTCAACAGATAATCTGTTGTAACTCCGAACAATTTACTAATCTGCAATACATTTTGTGCATCAGGAAGTGCGGCTCCATTTTCCCAACGACTGATTGCTTGTCGTGATACATATAATTTTTCGGCTAAATCCTCTTGTGACCAGCCTCTTTCTTTTCTTAACTTAATTATTTTTTCTGCTATATCCATAATAAATCCTCCTGTGGTTATGGTGACTTTATTATAGCAATAATCACGTTCAAACACCACCACATCAACTTTACAAATCCGCAACAAGGCTTTACATATTGTCAAATTCTGGATTTTCGGTGAGTTTATTATACCATACATCACGCGTTTTTTCAACCCTTATACACCTCTTTCACAAACCACTTTATCGCTCTCTCATGCCACTCCGACTTCGGCTGGATTGCAATCTATTGTCGCCGGCGAAGAACTCTATTACACCCGCTTTTGAGAGCACGTACTCGCCATTCATCATTACGGCAAACATATCACCGTTTTGCACTCTTCTTAGTATGGTGGTTCTCGAATAACCGGTTATCTTCGCAACTCGGTTTATGTCCATAGCATCGGGGTATATCTTGAGTGCTTTTTAAACAATAAGTAAAGCCGACGAGTTTTTGCTCGTCGGCTTTTGGGTCTAAATGTTAATTCAATCGGTGTTAATCAATTGTTTTCTCATTCACGTCAATAAGGAAAATCTTCTTATCAAATCCGCCACGCTTTTTGGCCTTTTCGGCTCTCACGGCCTCTAATTCTTCGAGAGTGTAACCACGTGCAATCGTTGCCGCTTGTATGAGCTCTAAGAGATCTGCCAGCTCTTCGATGCTTTGGTCCCGGTGATACTCCGCCAGCTCCTCGTCAAGCTTGGCATCAAGCATCTTCAGATATTCCTTGTCCGAGAGAATCCGTGTTCTGCACTCGTTTCCTGAGTCCTTTATGATGTCGGGGATCAAATCTCTTACTAGCTTGTTATATATTTTGGTTGCCATAATTACCTCTCAATCTCGCCCTTCCAGTCGAGGATACCGCCGAACTCAACAATGTTGGTGTAGCCGAGCTTCACCAGCTTTTCAGAGGCTTCCTTGCTTCGTCTGCCGCTTCTGCAATACACGAGTATGAGCTGTGCCTTGTCGGGAAGCTCGTCAATCTCGGCAGTGCCTATCTCCTCGTTTGGAACGTTAATCGCACCCGGGATATGCCCCTCTGCATATTCGTCGGGCCTGCGAACGTCGAGGATTATATAGCCGGTTTCCGTCTTCATCATCTCTACAGCCTCATCCATGCTTATCTGACGGTAGCTATTCGCAGAACCGCCGGGAGCAGAGCAGGCTGACAGAAGCATTATTGAAAGAATAAAGGGCAAAAGCCTTCTTATTTTTCTCATAATAAATCTCCGTGATTTTGTTTTTTCCTTTGTAGAAATTCCAATATTTCCGCAGCATTTGTATCCGGCTTAACCTTCGGCATTACCTTTTCAATAATTCCGTTCTCATCGATAATGAAGGTGGTGCGAACAACACCAAAGCTTACCTTACCGTAGAGCTTCTTCTCCTGCCACACACCGTATGCTTGAATAGCCACGAGCTCCGGGTCGGAAAGCAGCACGAAGGGAAGATTATATTTTTCTGCAAATTTCAGGTGAGATGCGATACCGTCACGGCTGATACCGATAACCTCCACTCCTCTTTTCCTGAATTTCTCGTATGCACCCGCGAAGGCACACGCCTGCCTTGTGCATCCCGGGGTGTTATCCTTGGGGTAGAAATATAAAACAACCCTCTTGCCGATAAAGTCTGACAGACTCACGTCATTTCCGTTTTTATCTTTAAGTGAAAATACCGGTGCACGATCACCTACATTCAGCATCATTCTCTCTCCTTATATTAACATATTGTATGGGTGGGCATATTCACCTATGTTGAACGCCCCTCTTCATTATTATTCATGACCTCACGTGATAGCCCGTAACCGTTATGGTGGCAACGAAGGTGCCCAGATCGTCAGTCACGTCCACGCGATAGCATTCTGTGGTTTTGCCATCCTTAACACAGATTGCCTTGGCAAAAAGCTTATTGCCTTTTGCACTGTCTAAGAAGGCAATATCGGCACGAAGCGACACACAGTCCATCTTCTCTTGATTCGCCGCCACCGCAAAGGCAAAATCCGCCAGCATAAAATACACGCCGCCCATTACGGCACCCATTGCGTTGCGGTGCGAATCGGTGATCACCAGACTGCAGGTGGCACTGTTAAATCCGACCTCCTCAATAACGGCACCGTTCTCGGTTGCAAATCGGTCCCCCGAAAACTGCTTTCTTATTTCCTCAAGACTTTTTGTTTTATTCATATTTATATACTCCTTTCAATATAAAGGATAGATATGTATATTGTACCACAATCCGCGTCGTTTTTCAACTGCGGAATAAAATAATTCCTCACAATGCATTGAAAAGCGATATTTTGTGTGATATAATTATTTCAGAAATACACAGTGGGAGGGAAAAATATGCCTGAGTTTTCAATGACTAAGCGAAGATTTATCAATCAATGGCTCTCGCATTTTGCAGAAGACCTATCCCGCGAGGACTATGAGAAATACGTGAGAGATCAGTTTATCTGGCATATTTTCTCCTGGGAGCTGGTGCCTCTCGACGGCTTGCTGATCGGTGACGAGGCGAGGCGTGCCTTTGATGAGCAGGACAAGAGTCGGGTTATCACCTGCGACCTTTACGGTGGCGAGGGAGTGAAGGACAGGCTGCCTGCAAGATACGGCAACGCCGAGGATATTGATAAATGGACGGTAGAGTACTACGTGGTCAGTAAGGATTATTCCTGGACCTATATCAAAACCCACGAGTGCGACCTTTGCGGCCCATATTTTATTAAGAGGTAATACGTTATGACCAGAGAAGAATTTGAAGGACTTGTCCTCGACACCTACGGCATAAGGGCAGACTATCCCTTTGAGGAGGATTTTGTCACGGGCGTATTTCGTCACGAGGGCAGCGGCAAGTGGTTTGCCATCGCGATGCGAATAGGCCGCTCGAGGCTCGGTCTGTCGGGGGAGGGAAGCATTGACGTGGTCAATATGAAATGTGCTCCCGAGGTGATTGAGTCTATTGCGGGCGTTGAGCCGGGTATCTTCCGTGCATATCATATGAACAAAACCCATTGGCTGACGGTAGCTCTTGACGGCTCCTGCGACGACGGCACGGTGACCTGGCTGCTTGGTATCAGCTATGATCTTACAAGAACAAAAATCAGGAAAAGGAACAAAAAGGAGGATAACGGTTGTGGAAAATAACCTATTTGTAACCGAAACGGATGCGAAAGCGGTAAGGAGGACGATGCTTCTTACGACGGCGGTTTTGTTCGTTGTACTCTCCGCCCTGTGTTGCCTTGCCCTTCTGATCTCCTGGCAGACCTTCCTCTTCTTTGAGATCGTTGCCGTCATATCCTGCGGTGTTAATTTGTTAAGACGTCCTCATCACTACACCCTGCGTTTTGAGGGGGACCGCCTTTATGTCACGAACAAGTCAACCGGAGAGGGCTTTGAGGTCTTTGACGCTCCTGCTGATGATTTTGTTATCAAGCAAACCAAGGGGGAGGCGAAGACCGACCATTGCAGCCTGCTGGTAAAAAGCACCGCCCTTATGTTCAGCGGCGTTAAGAGATGCAAGGAATTAAAGGAATACATCTCGCAAAATTTTAGTTAAACGGACGAAAAAATATGAGCTGCGATCTTCATACACACACAAATCATTCCGACGGCAGCAGTACGCCGAAGGAGCTTGTCAGTCTGGCAAGCAGGCTTAATTTGACAATTGCCCTTACCGATCACAATACAGTAAGCGGCTTGCCCGAGTTTCTTTTGGAGGCAGAGCGACTCGGCGTTACCGCGATCCCGGGAACCGAGCTTTCCACCGTCTACTGTGGCGAGGAATTTCATCTTTTGGGACTCTTTATTGATACTGATCGCTTTCCAGAGGTTGAGGCTCTCTGCGGGGAGTACCATCTTCTTAAGGAGAAAAGCAATATTAACCTGGTAGACCGACTTCGCGAGGCGGGGTATATTATTGATTACAGGGCCGTAAAGGCGATGAACGTAAAGGGTAACGTAAACCGTGCCCATATAGCCGCCGAGTTGATAAAAGCGGGGTACGTATCCACGATTTCCGAGGCTTTTGACACTCTTCTTGATGAAAAATGCGGCTTTTACATCCCGCCGCGACGCCTGGAGCTTACCGATGCAATCCGCTTTTTGAGAGGGATTAAGGCTTTGCCCATCCTCGCTCATCCCTTGAAGGATATTGACGATATCAGACTTCGCGAGATTCTGCCCGAGCTTATTGAGGCAGGCCTTCTTGGTATGGAAACTATGCACTCCTCCTATTCGGATGAGAAAATCACTCTTTCCAAGGAAATTGCACAGGACTTCGCCCTTCTTGAGAGCGGCGGCAGTGATTATCACGGCAATATAAAGCCCGGAGTTAACCTGGGCGTAGGGAAGGGGAATCTCCTTATTCCCGACAGCATATATCTTGCTCTGCTTGAGTGTAAAAACAGTCTATAATAACAAAAAACGGTTAAAATGTAAAGCGTAGTAGACATTTTAACCGTTTTTGTTATTGTTGGGATCAGATCTTTGAGAAGCCGAAGCTGTTTACCAGTCCCTGAAGACGCTCGCCCCTTCTGCACATAGGACATTCGTGAGGTGCAGAGGTGGTGTAGCCGGGCAGGTCGTTGGGGTCAAAGGCAGATACTACGTCATAGCCCATAAAGCTGTCGATAGTAGCGAAAATGCCGGAAATTCCGACCACGCGGCCGCCGTAATAGGTTATTGCCTCAATAGCCGACTTCGCGGTGTAGCCCGTAACCACCGATGCGGCAAGAATAAGCACGTTCTTGCCGGTAATTGCGGGTGCAATATTGTCGCGGAAGATTATCTGGCTACCCGAGGTGTGCTCGGGAGTAACCACGTATATGGTCTGATGTGCGTTAAGGTTCATAAAGTTGTTGTTAGTCAGAGCCTCGGCAAGACAGGCACCGACCACCTGCATACCGTCAAGGCAGAGGATTGTGTCGATAACCGTCGTGGTCTGATAGTAGGACAGCAGCTCGTTTGCAACAGCCTTCGCCTCGGAAAGACGTGTCTTCTGCATCGTCACGTCAATAAAGTAATTGATATGACTGTGGCTGGTAGCGAAATGTCCCTTCTGCACACGCAGGGGCAGATTCTGTCGCTTTGTCATAATGGTGTAGATCTCGTTGCTTTGCATAATTCTTCTCCTATGTTTTTTTATAAGAGTGCGTCGGATATATTTTACAATAAAGATTTGCTTATGTCAAGGGGATCAGTCGATTTCAACAAGCTCGTATTCGCGGCTGCCGTATCCAAGAGTCGCCGCAGCCTCGATGGTATGAATACCGTTTCTCGACTCAATTCGCTCAATAAGATGGGGCTTGCCGGGATCAGAGCAGGCGTATACAAGGTCAATGCAGGCCTGGTCAATGGCAATAGGATCGTCGGACACGAGGATTCCGATATCGGCAATGCAGGGGTCCTCTGCAACCGCACAGCAGTCACAGTCAACGCTCATATTCTTCATTACGTTTACGTAAATAATGTTTCCGTCAAAGTAATTAACCACCGAGCCTGCGGCGTCTGCCATAGATTCAAGGAAGGCGTTGTGATCTGCCGTCCAGATGTTCTCGGGTACACCGGCACCGTGAATGTACGCCTTGCCGTTGGAGGAGGCAACACCGATAGACAGCTGCTTCAGAGCTCCGCCGTAGCCCCCCATAGGGTGTCCCTTGAAGTGTGAGAGAACCAGCATTGAGTCGTATTTTTCAATATCCTTACCGACGTAATTCTTCTTTATCACCTTTCCGTCGGGGATGTCAAGCTCAAGATCGGGTCCCTCTGCGTCAAGAAGATCAACCTTGAAGCTTTTCGTCCAGCCGTGATATTCAAAAAGCTTTACGTGCTTCGCAGTAGTATTACGCTCGCCCTCGTAGGCGGTGTTGCACTCAACCACCGTACCGCCGACGGCATTTATGATGCTTTCCCAGAAATCAGGACGAAGGAAATTTTGGTTTCCTTTCTCGCCTGAGTGTACCTTGACGGCTACCTTACCGGGAAGCTCCTTGCCGAGCATCTTGTATAGCTCGAGCACTTTTTCGGGGGTTATTGTTCTTGAAAAGTAAACCTTTGTTTTCATTTTACTATCCTCTCGTTGATTTTTTAAATTAAACCTTTTCGCTTAAGCTTTTTTCTATTGCGTCTATTCTGTCAGCAAGCGGGGGATGGCTGTATTCCAGCAGAACGCTGATGCGTGTGGGGGCAAGCTCGGCGAAATTCTCTACCGCCAGCTTCTTCAATGCACCGACCATTGCCTCGCCGTAGCCCTCGGTTACAGCCTGTCTGTCCGCACGGTATTCTGCACGGCGGCTGTAGGCGTTAATAAGCATACCGGTAAGCGGCTGGATAAGCGAGATAAATACGCCTGTAAGCAGGTA
>JAZNWM010000087.1:0-1630 GCA_045593345.1 Eubacteriales bacterium | reverse complement strand
CTTGGCCACCGACTTCGTGGTGAAGGGGGGGGCGGGCTGTTTATATTTTACAGCGTGTCTTACCTCCCTTACCTTGAACTCTCCCGAGCTGATAGCATCCTTTACCAAGACAGCCTCGCTCTCGCAGGTTAGCCGAAGCTTGCCGCTCTTATCACCGTAAAGCTTGGCGTCGATCTTCTCACCGCCATTGGTCATAAGACTTGCCTCAACCGTCCAGTATTCCTGGGGCACGAAGGCACGTATCTCCTCCTCACGCTCGGTGACGATTCTCGCCGCAACAGACTGTACTCTGCCACCCGACAGACCGCTCTTAAGATTCTTCCACAGAACCTCCGAGAGCTTGAAGCCAACGAGACGGTCAAGAATTCTTCTCGCCTGCTGGGAGTTTACAAGATCCTCGTTAATTCTTCTGGGGTTCTTTATAGCCTCCTTAACCGCACTCTGAGTAATTTCGTTAAAGGTGACACGGCAGGCCTTGTCGGCAGGAATGCCAAGCTCGCTTGCTATGTGCCAGGAAATTGCCTCTCCCTCGCGGTCAGGGTCGGTTGCCAGGAAAATCTTTGAGGCAGACTTTGCCTCTCTCTTAAGCTCCTTGATAACGTCCCCCTTACCTCTGATATTGATATAATGAGGCTCAAAGTTATTCTCAACGTCTATACCCAGCGTGCTCTTGGGAAGATCGCGGATATGTCCCTTGGATGCAATGACCTTGTAGTTTGAGCCAAGGTAGCCCTTTATGGTATTCGCCTTGGCAGGCGACTCAACAATTACTAAATTTGCCATTTATATTAAAGCAGTAAAAACTGCGACCTTTCTTATCTGAATTTACGCGAGACCTTCTCGCCGGGAAGCATAACCACGAATCCGCCCATCTCAAGAGTGAGAAGGCATCGCATTACCCTGCGGAGATCGTATTTTTCACAAACCAGCTCCTCAAGTGAGATTTCTCCCTCTGTTGGAATCCGCTTATAGATCTCAAGTGCGGATTTATCAAGGCTGTCGGGCGGGGTGACGGGCTCGGTTGCATCTTCTACCTGAACATTGGTAGTGGCAACCGCCTTCTCAACGCTTCCCTTCCTCGTCCTCGGGACAACAAAAATACTGTCACCCGGACAAACGGCGTGCACGCCGTACTCGGTAAGAGCTGCCATCATATCCACCCTCATACCATCCTTAAGCAGGAAGGTATTGATCACTCCGCGATAGGAGTCCTTGAAATCGCCAAGCAGATCCTCAGCCTTGGTGCATATCTTAGCCCCGTTCTTGATTAGCAAATTGCTTAGCTCGCTATTCTTTGAGCCAACGTTGCCCGGCAGAGCGTAAACCGAACGTCCCTGCTCCTTTGCACATCTTGCGGTAATAAGAGCACCAGACCTTTCCGCTCCCTCAAATACGAGTGTCGCACGGGCAAGACCGCTGATTATTCTGTTACGCTTCGGGAAGTTAAGCTTGCTCGGCTGTGTGCCGGGAGCAAACTCGGTGATGACACATCCACGCTTTACAATCTCCCTGGCAAGTCTTAAATGCTGGGGCGGATAGCAAACGTCGATTCCGCTGCCAATGACGGCAACGGTAGCACCGCCCGCCGCGATAGCACCCGCCATAGAAGTCGGATCGTAGCCATGTCGTT
>JAZNWM010000086.1:0-2832 GCA_045593345.1 Eubacteriales bacterium | reverse complement strand
GGCTACGATCCGACTTCCGAGCTTGCATACGTTATCAGCGTCACCGATTTTCTCATTTGCCTTGGCTCGGCACTTCTGCTTGGCATACTTTTGGCCGTGGCATTCTCTTACCGTGCCAGATTTACTAAGAGCTTCGTTATGACCCTCGCCCTTCTGCCCGCCATCGTTTGCGTGGTTATTATGATGGTAAACGGCAACATCGGTGCAGGAGTGGCGGTTGCAGGTGCGTTCAGCCTTGTCCGCTTTCGCTCCGCACCGGGAACTGCAAGGGAGATCGCTGCGATCTTTCTCGCTATGGGTACGGGACTTATCTGCGGAATGGGATATATAGGCTTTGCCGCCCTCTTCACTCTGATTATGGGTATACTCTTCGCACTCTATAACCGCTTTGATTTCGGTCTCAACCGCAGATTTGCGGTTAATAAGAGCATCAGGATCACTATTCCCGAGGACCTTGATTACACCACCGTCTTTGACGATATTTTTAAGGAATATACCAGCGAGTGTCAGCTCGTTAAGGTAAAGACTGTCAATATGGGCAGTATGTTCAGACTTACATACAGCGTCACCCTTCGTGACGCATCTAAGGAGAAGGAGCTTGTTGATAAGCTCCGTACGAGAAACGGTAATCTTGAGATTATGGTTTCGCGTGAGGAAGCACAGAGCGGCGAGCTTTGATAAGGAGAAAATATGAAAAAGAAAATAATAGCACTTATTCTCTTTACGACCCTTTTACTTACAGCTTGTATTAATAACAGCAACGGCGGCTCCAATGACTCGGGTAGCTCCAACGGCGGCGACACCCAGGGCTCGCAGCTTGGCGGTAATACGAATACCGCAGAGCTTGGCGGTAATATTGGAAATAATAGCTCCTACGGTGACAGCCTCTCCGACCTCGGTGCCTACGACGGGCTTTTTGAAGGAGACTCAAGCGACCTTGTGATCAAGTGTATCTCGGGTACCCAGGGATGCTATAAGCTTGAGGGCAATACTTTAGTATTCACCCCCATCAGTGCCGAGTCGGTTTATTCCATCTCGGGCAAATTTGCCGGCAACGTCGTAATTAATGTGGGTAATAGCTATAAGTTCGAGCTGGAGCTTTCGGGCTTTTCTCTGATCTGTGACAGCACGAACCCCATTACCGTATTCAGCGGTGACGAGGTGTCCATCCAGGCGAAGAAGAATACGAATAACTATATTTACGACCGCCGTTCTGCCATTCCCGAAGCCGACACCGACTCGGTATCGGGTGCGATCTACTCCGAGGTTGACCTTGAAATTTCGGGCAAGGGCAGTCTCTTCATTGTCTCCGAGGGCAATAACGGTATTCACTCTAAAAAAGACCTTCAGGTCAAGAACCTTAACCTTCTCGTAAGCTGTAAGGACAACGCCCTTAAGGGTAATGACAGCGTGGAGCTGGAGGCGGCGACCTGTACTCTTATTGCCAGCCTCGGCGACTGTATCAAGACCTCCAACAGCGATATTTCGAGCAAGGGAAATCAGCGTGGCACCGTCTCCGTAATGGGCGGCAGCTATGATCTTTACGCCGCCTGCGACGGCATCGACGCGGCATACGACGTTGTGATGGGCGGCTCTGATACGGCCATCAATATCTATACCGACAGCTTTTCCTCCCATACCGAGAGCGTTGGTGCTGCAGCCTCCTCTAAGGGTATTAAGGCGGCAAATGAGATCACAATAAACGGTGGCAGCATTCAGGTAAGATCCTCGGATAACGGTATCCACGCCAGCAAGGATACACCTCTTGAGAACGGCATCACCCCTCGCGGCAGTATTATTCTTAACGGTGGCACACTCCTGCTTTACACGCTTGCCGATGGACTTCATTCGGATGGTCGCCTTTACGTAAAGGGGGGCAGAACGTTGCTCGTCACCACCGCCGACGGCCACTCGGCTATCAAGGCGGCAGAGGGCTACAGCTATACTGCAGGACAGCTTATTGCAATAATGCCCGATGGCGAGGCCGCGTCTGCATCAACCGATTGCACCGATTTTGATAAGATAGGCAGACAGCACTCGCTTTCGCTTAAAACGGGCGAATATCTTTCCTGTACGATAGGGCAGAGCAGTATGACTCTTAATTTACCCTTCAGCCTGTCCGCGTGCATCGTCATTCTCGGCAGCCCCGACGCTACGGCATCAACCTCCGTAAATAGTCAGACCACTCTTTCCCGGGGCCAGCTTATCTGGAAATAATATATAATGAGCATATCTCGGAATTATTAATTAAAAGGACGGACATCAGCCGTCCTTTTTGCTATTTATAATCCTCGTTAATTACCTCCGCCAGCGGTAAAAACAGAATCGCTATCCCGCCCCATAATAGAGTAAATGGCAGGCATATCTGCCCGAGAATATTCATCGGCATACTGCTGTAATCCCATACTCCGAGCCCCAGCCAAAGATTAATTACCACCCCGAAGATAAGCTCAACCGCCGTCACGCCGATGGCACATACCGCCGCCTTTATAAGAATGCTCCGTCCCCGAAGCCGCCTCGCCACCAGCGAGAAGATGACGAAGCACAGCCCACCTGCCAGCATCATTGACCAGTGCGTCCTCCCACGCCATATTACCTCGATTGCCGCATATCCCACCGCCCCTATAATAAATAATAAGGAATACTTTTTTATCCACCGTCCCACCATTTTCTACCCACCTGTTTTTAGAGTAGTATCTCCACTTTCCCAAAATAAATGCAAAATGCCGATGCGAAAAAATAAAAAGACCAACCGCAAGGGCTGGTCTGATATAGCCCTACTATATTGAGGGCAGGGTAGCAAGGTATTCGCCGATGGCGAATATACCCACG
>JAZNWM010000085.1:0-1993 GCA_045593345.1 Eubacteriales bacterium | reverse complement strand
GCTTGGCCCCCGACTTCCTCCTTGGAAAGATCCTCGGCTGACGTTTTAAACAGATTATAAACGTCGGTGGGACTTGCTCCCGCACCTCTTAAGTACTGAGCCGCACCAAACGTACGAGTTCCCGTGCTTCTGGTAAACTGCTTGGTATCAAGAAGAATACCTGCAAGTAGAATATCCGCCTCCTGCTTACGCAGATTCTGTGAGCTTACCGCACTCTCAAGCATCTCGGCAACAAGCTCGCAGGTGGAGGATGCTGAGGGTTCGATGTAGGAAATCTTCATCGCACTTGTAGGCGGGTCGTTCTTACGGTGATGGTCTATAACGGCAATGGTCGCCGCCTTCGTCGCTATGTCAGAGAACTGGGAACGGGGAGTAGCGTTATGGTCAACCAGCACAACGAGGGTGTCGGGGCCGATAAGATCAAGGCCGCCCGCGTTATCAACGAACACCTGGGAGTATTCCTCGGTCTTCTGCATCATCTCAATACAAGGCAGAAGGTTTCTGTCGGTAAGGTCAATTGCAATATTTACCTTAATGCCGCAAAGCATTGCAAGACGGGCAACACCAACCGATGCACCGATAGAGTCAAAGTCGCCGTACTTATGTCCCATAATAATAACGTTCTCAGCTCTGGACATAAGGGCGGTAAGCTGGTTTGCGAAGGCACGGGAGCGGACGTTAGAGCGTTTATAGACCGTCTTGGTACGACCACCGAAGTAGACCGTCTCATCCTCCGACTTATAAACCGCCTGGTCACCGCCTCGCTGGAGAGCAAGGTCAATGGCATCGCGGGCATCAAGCTCACGTTCAAGAAGGGTTCCCTTCCTGCGTGAAACACCGATGGATACGGTAATTGAAACGCCGTCACCCACGCGGGAATCTCGGATCTCGTCAAGTATCTCAAAGCGGTTGCTTATGCACTCGTCAAGATACTTGGAATCAAAGAACATAATGTACTTATCGTTATCATAAGACTTAAGCACGCCGTTCATTGACGCCGCCCAGCTCTTAAGCTTATCCTCTATATTAGATACGGCATCCGACAGCTTCTCGTGAACGTACTGCAAAACGTCCTCAACGTTATCGATAGCAATATATGCCACTGCAACACGCTCGTCGTTATACTTCTGCTCAAGTGCACTGAGCAGGGTGACGTCCGATAGCATAGCAAGGAAAAGACCGTTATTCTTCTTGGAGATAACGAAGCCCTCCACACCGTATTCCTTACCGGAAATGACCGTTCTGCAGCCCTTTTCCTGTACCTCGTCAAGATCTTCAAAGTCGATAGAGAGCACCTCGTCAATCTTCTGACCGATGTAGTTGGTATAGGAATCAAGGGCGTCTCTCATAGCGTCGTTATACCAGAGGACGGTGCCGTGAAAATCAAAGATTATGATAGGTGAGCGTGAATTTCTGAAGACCACGCTTCCCTCCTCGCCAAGAAGACCGTGTATGCTCTTGGTAGGATGCATTCTTGATTTTTTAATTCTCCTCACACCGATAACGGCTATCTCGCCAAGATAAACAGCACCGATAACAAGGGCGATAATAAGAGGCTCAATAAAGCTTAAGAATTCGCAAAGCAGAGCAACGAGAGCGATATTCAGAACGCCAAGGGCGGCGTAAAGAATCATATCCTGCCTTGATGCGAACGGTATGTGAAGGTTCTGATTGTCCTTTTCGTTTTTCATAAGCAAAGTTCCTTTCTTATGACGTATTTGAAGTCTGACAGACGATTACTGTTTGGTATTATGCGTTGGATCGCTATAGCTCCTGAGCGAATAAAGAGCACCGAGGGCTGCAAGAATCTGTGCCCCGAAGGATGCGAAGACGAGCACCACTGCAATAATTATGAGGGTTGCAAGCCACGGCTTCATCTTGGTAGATAAAATCTCCCTCGCCACCTTATATCCGACGTAGGCAAAGACGACCATAAAGAAATTGTAAAGATTAAGAACTGTTATAGCGAAAACACTGCTTGCATCCAGAGTAA